>NZ_NGFN01000001.1 GCF_002148965.1 Streptomyces swartbergensis
GGACATGTACGGCACCCCCGGCCCGTACGAGGACGCCGTCCAGGGCCAGCCCGTCTTCGAGGAGAACGGGCCGGACGACTTCAAGGGCGTCGACATCATGCGCACCGTCCGCAGCTTCGACCCCTGCCTGCCGTGCGGTGTGCACATGTACGTCGGCAAGGGCAAGACGCTGACCACCCTGCACTCGCCCACCTACGGAGCGAACCATGGCTGAGGCCGCCGGAACACGGCTGGCCGACCCGGACGTCGAGGCCCGGCTCGCCCGGCTCGACGAGGTGCTGGAAGGCCTCGAACCCCTCCCCGGCGCCGCCACGGAGGCGGTCCGGCTGCTGACCGAGGTCTACGGCGAGGCCCTGGCCCGCGTCCTGGACGAGGCGGACCAGCAGCTCGCGGAGCGCCTGGCCGACGACGAGCTGCTGGGCCACCTGCTGGTGCTGCACGACATCCACCCCGAGCCCCCCGAGCGCCGGGCGGCCCGCGCGGTCGAACGGCTGCGGCCCGCAGTACGGGAACGGGGCGGCGACGTGGAATGGGCCGGTATGGAAGGGCAGGTCGGCCGGGTGCGCCTGAAAACGGGCGGCGGCTGCGGCTCCGGCTGCGGCGGTGGAGGCTCCGACGTCACCGACGCGGTACGTGAGGCGGTGCTCGCCGTCGCTCCCGACCTGACGGCGGTGGAGCCGCTGCCGAGCGCGCCGGCTCCCGCGTTCGTCCCCCTGACCACGCTGACGCACCGAGGCGCACGGTGACCACCGATGGGGCGCTGGCCCGGCTCATCCGCTCCGCGGCCGACCGCACGACGGCGGCCGTGGCGGAGGTGTGCGACCTGTGCGCCGCACCCGTCGCCGACGAGCACGCCCATCTCTACGACATCGGGCAGGACGAGGTGCGCTGCGTCTGCGGCCCCTGCTCGGTGCTGTTCGCCGGGGCCGGGGCGGGCGCCGGGCACTACCGGCTCGTGCCCCGGCGCCGGGTCCGGCTGCCCCACGTCGACACGACGGTACTGGGCGTCCCGGTCGGCCTGGTCTTCTTCGTGCCCCGGATGGACGGCACGGTCACCGCGCAGGGCCCGAGCCCGGCCGGAGCCATGAGGTGGGAGGTGGACGCGGCGGCCTGGCAGGAGCTGGCCGGGACGTGTCCGCAGCTCGCCACCGTGGAACCCGAGGTGGAGGCCCTGCTGGTGAACACCGTCCACGGCCTCGACCACCACTGGATCGTGCCGATCGACGACTGCTACCGGATGGTCGCCGTCGTACGAAGTGAGTGGCGCGGACTGTCCGGCGGAGGCCGGGTCTGGCCGGCCGTCGAGCGGTTCTTCGAGGAGCTCACCGAGCGGCCATGAACACGCACTCCGCAGGTCGGAGGCGAGGAAGGAGAACACCCCATGGGCAGCATCAGAGTGGGCCGTGCCCAGGCGAAGCCCGACACCCCCGCGCACGTCGCCGGGATGCACCAGGGCAACAAGGGACGGTACGACGAGCAGAAGGGGCACCACGAGGACGGCACCGCTGACGCGCGCCGCTCCACGGGGATCCACTGGAAGCGGCATGACGCCCTCGCGGAGACCATGCCGAACATCTCGCCGGGATGAGAGCCGTGATGAGAGAGCAGGGAGTCGCCGCAATGAAGGTCCGACGAGCACGCAGACCCGTCGCGCGCAGGCGAGGCGGAATGAGCGGACAGCGGGTGCTGAAGGCCGAGGCCGCCCTGGTGGGCGGTGTGGCCCTGGCACTGTTGTGCTGGGAGTTTCCCAGCCTGAGGCGGGAGGTGCGGATCTGGCGGATGGCCGGCGGTTTCCGCGCCGGCCACCGCTACCCGTGAGCCGGCCGTGCACGAACTGTCGATCGCGACCGCGATCATCGAGCGCGCCGGCGAGCTGGCCCGGGCGGACGGGACGGGCGCCGTCTCGGCGGTGACCGTCCGGGTCGGCGAACTGGCGGGCGTCGTCCCCGACGCCCTGGACTTCGCCTTCGAGGTGGCCCGCGACGGCACCGCCCTCTCCGGGGCACGGCTCGTGGTCGAGCAGGTCTCCGCGCAGGCCTGGTGCGGTCCGTGCGCAAAGGAGTTCCCGGTGGGCATGCCCCCGTTCTTCTGGTGCCCGAGCTGCGACCAGCCCTCCAGCGACCTGCGCAGCGGCCGGGAGCTGGAGATCGCCGGGATCGAGCCGTCACCGGCCCCGGCATAGCGCGAGCGGACCCCGCCGAGCAGGTCGGCGGGGTCCCACTCGTGTCCGGACCGGATCAGCAGATACGCGGCAACTGCTCGCCGAGCGGCAGATCCACCACCCGCGTGCCGCCCAGGCCGGTGGCGGCCACGACCATGCCGGGATGATCGGCGACGCACTCGCCGATCCGCGTGGCCCCGGCACCCTGCGGGTGGTTGCGCATCGCCGCGAGGACCTCGTCCGCCGCCGACGGGGGCACGAAGGCGACGAGCCGCCCCTCGTTGGCGACGTAGAGGGGGTCGAGCCCGAGGAACCCGCAGGCGTTCGCCACCGCGTCCGGCACCGGAATGGCGCGCTCCTGAAGCCGGACCCCGGTCCCCGAGGCGCGGGCGATCTCGTTGAGGGACGCCGCCAGGCCGCCCCTGGTGGGGTCGCGCAGCACATGGATGTCGGAGGTGACGGCCAGCATCGCGGCCACCAGATCCGCAAGGGGCGCGGTGTCGCTGGCGACCTCGACCCCGAACTCCAGCCCCTCCCGTACGCTCATGATCGCCACCCCGTGCAGACCGATCGGCCCGCTGACGATCACGGCATCCCCGGGCCGCGCACGCTGGGGCCGGATGTCCACCTCGTCGGGGACGAGCCCGACACCGGCGGTGGTGACGTACACACCGTCGCCGTGCCCGGACTCCACCACCTTGGTGTCGCCCGTGGCGATGGTGACCCCGGCCGCCTCGGCCGCCGCCCCCATGGAGCGTGCGATCCGTTCGACGACCGTCAGCTCCACGCCCTCCTCCAGGACGAACGCGGCGGAGAGATACGCGGGCCGCGCACCGCTCATCGCCAGGTCGTTCACGGTGCCGTTGACCGCGAGGTCCCCCAGGCCCCCGCCGGGGAAGAACAGCGGCCGGACCACGTAGGAGTCGGTGGAGAAGGCCAGCCGCACGCCGCCCAGTTCGAGGACGGCGGAGTCGGCGAGACCGGCGAGCGTGGCATTGCCGTAGGCGGGGGTGAAGACCTGCTCCATCAGCTCCGCCGACAAGGATCCGCCCCCGCCGTGCCCCATCACCACGACACCCTGGTCGCGCAGTGGGGCGGGGCAGGTCCAGGCGGCCGGGTCGACCACACCGGCGCGTTGTTCAGGCAACGGGAGCCACCTCTTCCTGTGTGGCCCGGCCGGCTTGCGGCGTCGGGGCGTTCATCCGGCGGTACAGGTAGTAGGCCGCGCAGGCGCCCTCGCTCGAGACCATGGTGGCGCCGAGCGGGCTGCGCGGGGTGCAGGTGGTGCCGAACGCGGCGCACTCGGTCGGCTTGATCAGCCCCTGGAGCACCTCCCCGCTGCGGCACTCCGCCGGCTCCTCGGTACGGATCCCCGTGACGTCGAAGCGGTGCTCGGCGTCGTACGCGCGGAAGGCGTCGCGCAGCCGCCAGCCACTGGCCGGGATCCGCCCGATACCGCGCCAGGACCGGTCGGTGACCTCGAACACCTCCTCGATCATGCGCACGGCGGCCGGATTGCCCTCCTCGCGCACGGCACGCGGATACGCGTTCTCCACCCGGTGCTCGCCGCGTTCCAACTGGCGGACCGCCCGGCGGATGCCCTCCAGGATGTCCAGCGGCTCGAACCCGGTCACCACCATCGGCACACCGAACCGCTCGGCCAGCTCCGGGTACTCCGTCGTGCCCATCACGCTGCACACATGCCCGGCGGCCAGGAAACCCTGCACCCGGCAGGCCGGAGCCGTCATGATCGCCTCGACGGCCGGGGGCACCCGCACATGCGACACCAGCAGGCTGAAGTTGCTCAGACCCAGCCGGCGCGCCTGGTGCACGGCCATCGCGTTGGCCGGGGCCGTGGTCTCGAAGCCGATCGCGAAGAACACCACCTCCCGGTCGGGGTGGCGACGGGCCAGCTCCAGGGCGTCGAGCGGCGAGTAGACCACGCGCACGTCGCCGCCCTCGCCCTTGACCCGGAACAGGTCGCGGCCGGTGCCCGGCACCCGGAGCATGTCGCCGAAGGAACAGAAGATCACCCCGGGCCTCGAGGCGATCTCCAGCGCCTTGTCGATGACCTCCAGCGGTGTGACGCAGACGGGGCAGCCGGGGCCGTGGATCAACTCGACCTGCTCGGGGAGCAGTTGGTCGATGCCGTGCCGGATGATCGAGTGGGTCTGCCCGCCGCACACCTCCATCAGGGCCCACGGCCGGGTCACGGTGGCCTGGATCTCGTCCAGCAGCCGCCGCGCCAGATCCGGGTCGTTGAACTCGTCGATGTACTTCACGCCGTTCCCGCCTCCTTCGCCGCCTGCTCCCAGGCGTCGCCGAACTCCTCCTCCAGCAGCCCCAGTTCCTCGAACAGCTTCAGCGAGGCCAGGGCCGATTCCTCGTCCAGGCGCTGGAGCGCGAAGCCGACATGCACGATGACGTACTCGCCCACCCGCACGTCAGACACGTACTCCAGACACGCCTGTTTCCGCACTCCGCCGAAGTCGATCAGTCCGGTGAGCGGATCCGCGCTGTCGTCGATGGCCACGACCTTGCCGGGCACTGCCAAACACATGGGTCACTCCTCCTGTCGTCGGTGCGCCGCGACCACCAGCTGGCCGAGGGCCAATCCGCCGTCGTTCGGGGGGACTTCGCCGTGGCGGAGCACGGAGAAGCCGTCGTCGGCCAGCAGCCGTGTGCACTCCTCCTCCAGGAGCGCGTTGGCGAAGACCCCGCCGCTGAGGGCGACGGTGGCCAGGCCGGTGTCCCGGCGCGCACGCCGGCAGATCTCCGCGACGGCCCGTGCCACCGCGCGGTGGAAGCGGGCGGCGAGCACGGGGGCCGGGGTGCCGCGCCGCAGATCGGCGACCAGTGCGCCGAGCACGGGCGCCGGGTCGAGAGGGTCGGCGAAGGCGTACGCCGAGGTCTCGGCGTCCCAGGCCGAAGCGGCCGCGGCCTCCAGTTCCAGGGCGGCCTGGGCCTCGTACCCCGCGCGATGGCACACGCCGACGAGCGACGACACGGCGTCGAAGAGCCGGCCCATGCTGGAGGTCGCCACGCAGGCCAGGCCACGCTCCAACTGCCTTTGAAGAAGCGTCAGTTCATCAGGCGCACAGGCTTTGACGCAGGGCAGGCCCGGGTCCCACGGCAGGCCCGCCGCCCACAGCCGGGCCAGCGCCGAACGGCACGGGTTGGCCACTCCCGCGTCGCCGCCGGGCAGCGGGGCGGGGGCGAGGTGGGCGTAGCGCCGGAAGCCGCTGTAGTCGGCGAGCAGCATCTCGCCGCCCCAGACGGTGCCGTCGTCGCCGTAGCCCGTGCCGTCGAAGGCGACGCCGATCACGGGTGCGGTGCCGTCGAGGCCGTGCTCGGCCATCGCGGAGGCGATGTGCGCGTGGTGGTGCTGGACCAGCACAGGGGCGTGCCCGGCCAGTCGGGCGGCCCACCTCACCGAGTGGTATCCGGGGTGCCGGTCCGCGGCGACGACTTCTGGGGCGACGCCGGTCAGGCACCGCATGTGCGCCTCCGCCCGACTGGCCGCCTCCAGAGTGGTCAGATCGCCCATGTCGCCGATGTGCGGGCCGAACCAGGCGTGGTCGCCCTCGCCGAGACACAGGGCGTTCTTGAGATCACCGCCCACGGCGAGCGCGGGCCGCACCGGGACCGGCAGCCGCAGCGGGCGGGGCACGAACCCCCGGGAGCGGCGCAGCACCTGCTCGCTGCCGTCGGGGCGCACCCGCAGCAGGGAGTCGTCGCACGGCGAGGCGATGGGCCGGTCGTGGGCGAGCCACGCGTCGGCCAGCCCGGCGAGCCGGGTCAGTGCCTCGTCGTCGTCCGTGACGATCGGTTCGCCGGAGCGGTTGCCGCTCGTCATGACCAGCACACGCGGTCCCGGCGGATCTCCGGGCAGGCCGAACAGCAGGGTGTGCACGGGCGTGTAGGGCAGCATGACGCCGAGGTGGGGGCTGCCGGGGCAGACGCCGGGCGCGAGGCCCGCCTGCTCCGCCCGTCGGCGGAGCAGGACGATGGGGCGCCGGGGGCTGGTGAGGGCGGCCAGTTCGGGCGCGGAGAGCGCGGCGATCCGCCGTACGGCGTCCAGGTCCGCGCACATCACCGCGAACGGCTTGCCGCCGCGCGCCTTGCGGGTGCGCAGCGTCTCGACGGCCCGCGCGTCGGTCGCGTCGCACGCCAGGTGGTAGCCGCCGAGGCCTTTGACGGCGACGATCCGCCCGGCGGCCAGCAGTGCGCGTGCCGTCGCGAGTGCGTCGGCGTCCCGTGCCGGGCGGACGTCGCTCCCCGGCGTCGGCAGCAGGCGCAGCCGGGGACCGCAGCGGGGGCACGCCACGGGCTGGGCGTGGAAGCGCCGGTCGAGTGGATCGCCGTACTCCCGGGCGCAGTCGGCGCACATCGGGAAGCCGGCCATGGTGGTGACCGCCCGGTCGTACGGCATGCCCGTGGCGATGGTGAAGCGGGGCCCGCAGTGCGTGCAGGTGACGAACGGGTGCCGGTGCCGGCGGTCGGCCGGATCGGTCAGGTCCCGCAGACAGTCGGCGCAGGTCGCCGTGTCGGGCGGGAGGAGGGTGCGGCCGGGGGAGCGGTCGGTGGAGCGGATGGTGAAGGTGCCGTCGGCGCCGCTGACGGGCAGGTCCTCGAACCCGACACCGGTGAGGGCGGCCAACGGCGGAGGCTCGGTCGCCAGCCGGTCGCAGAAGTCGGCGACACGGTCCGGCGGACCCTCCACCTCGATGAGGACACCGTTCGCCGTGTTGCTCACGAACCCCGCGAGCGAGAGACCGGTGGCCAGGCGGTGCACGAAGGGCCGGAAGCCCACCCCCTGCACGGTGCCGCGCACGGTGACGCGGCGGCGCACCGCCTGTGTGGCGGGCGCTGTCACGAGACGAGGCCGGCTTCGGCGCCCTCATGGGTGTGGGTGTGCGGGCGGGGCGCCAGAGGAGGCCGGTGCACCGGGGCCCCGTCCCGTACGGCGAGCACCCGCTCCAGAAGAGCGTCGACGCCGGCGCCGGTGCGCGCGCAGGACCGCAGCACCTCCACCCCGGGGTTGACCCGCTGGACGTGGGCGTCGAAGGCGGTCTCGTCGAACCCGGCGGGTCCGGCCAGGTCGGTCTTGGTCAGCACCACCAGATGGGCGGACCCGAAGGCCGTCGGGTACTTCAGCGGCTTGTCCTCGCCCTCCGTCACCGCCATGAGCACGATCCGCAGACTCTCGCCGAGGTCGTAGGACGCCGGGCAGACGAGGTTGCCGACGTTCTCCACGAACAGCAGCGAGGTGTCCTCGGGCAGCCAGCTCTCCACATGGCCGCGCAGCTGCCGGGCCTCCAGATGACACAGCCCGTCGGTCAGCAGCTGCTTCACCGGGGCTCCCGAACGGGCCAGCCGGTCGGCGTCGTTCTCGGTCGCCAGGTCGGCGGTGAGCGCGGCCACCGCAAATCCCCGCTCCACCGCCCTGGCGAGCACCCGCCCGAGCAGTTCCGTCTTCCCGCTGCCCGGGCTGGACAGCAGATTGACCACGCTCACTCCCCGCCGGGCCAGCTCGTCGCGCAGGCCCGCGGCCAGACCGTCGTTCTTCGCCAGGACGGCTTGAGTGACCTCGTCCACGGAATCGCACATGGGCGCCGCTCCTCGCGGTCGGTGGGGAAATCGGTCCGCCACCGATCCTCGGTGCCGTCTCTCACGGTGCCCGGCAGCCCGGCGGGGACAGGGCGGGGGATTCGTCCGGGCGGCTCAACGGGGGCATGGCAGCCGGGTCGGCCAGCAGCACCGGAACCATGGCGTGCAGGGCCGCGGCGGCCCGCCCGACCGCCTCGCGCACCGTCGCGCTGATACCCGGGGCGATGTCCTCGTCGGCGGGTGCCCGCAGCTCGGGCTCGCAGGCCAGGACGAGGACGCGCGGCAGCGGCTCGTCACCCAGGTGGGCGGCCAGGGCGAGGACCTTCGCCGGGTCCATGCCGTGCGCCTCGGGCGGGGCGCCGACCGCGGCGCGGTCGGGCAGGTTCGGCTCGATCAGCGACAGGGTGCCCGGCTCGTGCCCCCGCACGGCGGCGTCGACCAGGACGGCCGTGTCGTAGCCGTCGAGCAGTGCGTACGCGAGGTCCATGCCGCGGATGCCGAAGTCCCGTACCCGCACCTCGGGCGGCAGCGGGCGCCGTCCCAGGGCGCGGATCACCTCGGGGCCGAAGGCGTCGTCCGCGAGGAAGATGTTGCCGACGCCCGCCACGAGGAGCCGCGCACTCATCGCGCACCTTCGGTCGCCAGCGGCCGGGCGGAGCCGCTCGGGACCTTGCGGACGAAGGCGGACCGCAGCGCGTGGTACGGGGCCTGCGGGTCGAAGAAGATGGCACGCATGCGGGCGAGTTCGGTCCGCCGGTACTCGGCGAGGGGGCGCTGGAGCTCGTCCGTGTGACGTGCCGTGGCCTTGGCGGTGATCCGGCGGTCGATGTCCGGGTCGCCGGCCACATCGGCAGCCAGGCGCTCGACCTCCGTGGCGAACTCCCGGGAAGGAACCTGCACCGGACGATCCACCAGCCCGATCCGCGCAGCCGTCGCGGCGCTCACCGGCAACGCCTCGCTCGTCAGCCGCTCGGCCGTCTCGGCTCCCACGCGGCGCGGCAGCGAGTACGTCCAGAACTCCGACCCGTACAGGCCCATGTTCCGGTAATGCGGGTTGAGGACGCTGCCCGTGCGGCACCACACCTCGTCGGCGGCCAGGGCGAGCATGACACCGCCTGCCGCCGCGTTGCCGCCGAGCGCCGCCACCACCAGCCGGTCGGTGGTGCGGAGCACGGCCTCGACCAGGTCGTTCATGGCGACGAGGTTGGACCAGGACTCGCCCGCCGGGTCGCTCGACGCCTCGATGACGTTGAGGTGGATGCCGTTGGAGAAGAAGTCGCGGGCGCCGCCGAGCACCAGCACCGAGGTGGAGCGGGTGAGCGCGTACCGGTAGGCGGCGAGCAGCCTGCGGCAGTGGTTGGTGCTCATCGCCCCGCCCGGGAACGAGAAGGACAGGAAGCCGATGTCGTCCCGCTGCCGGTAGCGGATGTCCGACCAGGTGGTGCGGTTCGGCGGCAGTTCGAGCGGGGCGGCGATCTCCGGCAGCCAGTACGGGCGGTCGTTCGAACCCGGCATGCCCGGGCCGCTGCCGGGCGGCGCCGGGAAGGAGGCGAGGACCGAAGCCGCCGGGCGGCGGAACGGCGCCGGGTCGCCGGAGTTCTTGCGGGGGCGCAGTTCCGGGATCCACACCGCGCCGTCGCGGGTGGCCCGGCAGAGAGCGCCGGACCGGGTGGCGAGCAGTTCGCCGGGCCGTCCGCGCAGCCGGTCCTCGGGGTGCCCGCCGTGCAGGAACACCTCCCGGCCGCACATCTCGTCCAGGACGCCGGGCTGCGAGTCGGCCCCGCGGAGCTTGCGCAGTACCGTTTCGGTGCTGTCTTTCTCCCAGTCGATCCGCCGCTGCTCCTGGCGGAAGAAGTCCCGCCACACCACACGGATCCCGGGATCGCTCTGCGGCCGCGGCTTGAACGATCCGTCGGCGAACCGCCGCACGGCCAGCAGCACCGCGCCCGCGGCGGCGTCGGCCACCTCGCCCCGGTACACGTCGCTCTTGCCGGCCGGCGGCACCGGGAAGGACGCGTCCGCCCAGATGTCCCCCGCGTCCATCGCCGCCTCGGCCTGGAGCACCGTCACGCCCCACTCGGGTGCCTCCTCGGCGATCGCCCAGTCCAGCGACGACGGGCCCCGGTCGCCGGGCGGTCCCGGGTGCACGATCAGGCAGGTGTGCTCCTGCCACACGTCCTCCGGCAGGGCCGACTTCAGCATCGGCGCGACGATCAGTTCCGGGCGCACCTCGCCCACGGCGGCCCGGACCGCGTCGGCGCCGTGCGAGGCCAGGACGACGTCCACGTGGTGCCCTTGGTCCGACAGTTCCGCGTACACACGCTGGGACAGGCTGTTGAACGCGCTGACGACGAGCAAGATGTCCATGACATGGCATGCTCGCCGGTCGGGGGAGGCCCGAGAAGAACCGCGGCGGCGTTTCGCCGGTCTTCACGGGCCCCTTGCTCCATCCGGATCGCCTGCGCGGTGCCCTGGCCGAGCGGTTCGTGTCGCAGCCGCCGCTCGCCGAGATGTTCGCGTGGTACGCCATCCAGTTCTCCGTGCCGTCCGGCGACTTGAAGAATCCGTTGTGGCCGGGGCGACGCTCGGCGTCTTGACGCGGCTCGTTTCCCTGCGTACGTATGACTCCGCAGTCCGCAGTCCGCAGTCCGCAGTCCGGCAGGACCCAGGAAGACACCCATGACGTCAGCAGGAGGACGGCCCGGCGGAACCGCGCCGCGCAGCCGGGACGTGGCCCGGCTGGCCGGCGTCTCGCAGAAGACGGGGTCGCGGGTCCACAACGGGGAGCGGTACGTCTCCGGCGAGGTGCGCCGGCGGTGCTGGACGCGGGCGGGGAACTCGGCTACCGGCTGAACACCGCGGCCAGGGCACTGGCCTCCGGGCGGACCCGCTCCATCGGCGTCGTCACCCTCGGCACCGCCCTCTACGGGCCCGCGTAGCTCCTGATCGGCGTCGGGCGGGCCACGCGGGGCGCGGGATACGCGCTCCGGGTGGTCAACACGCTCGAAGGCGACCCCGGAGGTGTCGTCGGCGCCGTGGAGTCGCTGCTGGAGCAGGGCGTGGACGGCATCGTCGTCTCCGAGCCCATCGCTGAGGGAGCGGTCTCCCTCAGCGTCGACGTGCCGGTCCTCGTCCTGGGAGTACCGGCGACCTTCGGCGGCACCCGGACCGTCGCCACCGGCGTCGGCGCCGAACTCCTCGCGCGCACGGCCACCGAACACCTGCTGGACCTCGGCCGCACGACGGTCCACCACCTCCCGGGCCCGAACGGTGGTTCGCCGCCCAGGACCGCCTGGAGGGCTGGCGCAGCGCACTCACCGCGCGGGGCCGGGAGCGGCCGACCGTGCTCGTCGGCGACTGGTCGGCCGCGTCGGGCTACGCGGCGGGCCGCGCACTCGCCGCCGACGGTGACGTCACCGCCGTGTTCGCCGCCGGCGACGACATGGCCATCGGCGTGATCCGCGCCCTGACGGAAGCCGGACGGCGCGTACCGGACGACGTCAGCGAGGTCGGCTTCGACGACATCCCCGTCACCGCGTACGTGAGCCCACCGCTGACCACGGTGCGCCAGCCGTTCGGCGCCGTGGCGCGCGAGGGACTCTGGCTCCTGGTGCGGGCCATCGAGAAGCCTGACGTGGAACCCGCACCGGCGAACGACCCCCCGGCCGAACTCGTGGTCCGCGCCTCGACCGCACCTCCGCCGTCCCGATAGACGCCCCTGGCCTTGCCCGTGCCGTACCGCTGACGCACGCTGGTCCTATGGGTGCGCAAGACGGCCCTACGCTCATCGGCTCCGTCCAGCGGGCCATGCGGCTGCTGGAGGCGGTGAGCGCACACCAGAACGGCGCGCCGGCGAAGCAGCTGGCGCGTGAGACCGGGCTGCCTCTGGCCACCGCCTACCACCTGCTGCGCACGCTGGTGCACGACGGCTACGTGCGGAAGCTGGACGACGGCGGGTTCGTCCTCGGCGACAAGTTGCAGAGCCTCCAGACCACGGGGCGGGCGCAGGCGCTGCTCAGCCGCGTCCGGCCCACGCTCGCCGCGCTGCGGGACGAACTCACGACCCCCGCCTATCTCACCTTCTACGAGGAGGGCGAGATCCGGGTCGCCGAGATCGTCGACGGCCCCGGGACGCCCCGCGTCGATCTCTGGGTGGGCTTCGAGGACGCGGGGCACGCGACCGCACTGGGCAAGTCCGTGCTCAGGGAACTGGGCGAGGAGGACCGCAAGGACTACCTCTCGCGCCACCACCTCGCCGACCTCACACCGCGGACGATCACCAGCCTGCCGGAACTGCTCCGGCGGCTGGAGACCTCGCCCCTGGCCCCGGCCGTCACGGACCTGGAGGAGTACGCCCTGGGCACGGTCTGCGTCGCCGTCCCTGTCTACAGCGGGGACACACTCGGCTCCCTCGGCGTGTCACTGCCTGCGAACCGGCTCTCCCGGCTGCCGGAGATCAGCGCGCGGCTGCTCCCGACCGCGAGCCGCGTGACGAGGAGCCTCTCGCTCACTATCTGAAAATCCGCTCCTTGCCGGTGTCCCTACTCACCCCGTTTTCTGGATGAAACAGACATTTCAGGGGTGCGCGCCCAGCCCGGCGCCCCGCTCACAGGTGAGGACCACGGATACAGACATGAGCCACCCCCGAGACCTTGGTGACGACCACTGGGCCGTACGGCCGTTCAGAAACCGAGTGGCCGGTACCCGGGCCTCGGCCCGCAGACGCGCATTCGCGCAGCTGGCCGCCGGTACGCCCGTCCTGCCCGTACTGATCGTCACCGTCATCGCGCTCGTCGACCTCGCCGGCGGAGCGGGGATGATCTGGCTGCCCCTGCTCGCGGCCGGTCCCGCCCTCGCGGCCACGACCAACGGGCCGCGCGGAGTCCTCTCGGTCGGGCTCCTCGCCGTCGCACTGGGCGCGACGCTCGGCATCCGGGACGGCATCCCGGGCCGCGAACTGGCCGCCGTACTGTCCGCCCTGGTGGCCGTCACCCTCGCGAGCGGCCTGGCCGGCGTCCTGCGGGGGCGCCGGGAACGGGTGCTCGCGGCCGTCCGCTCGGTCGCGGAGACAGCCCAGCACGCGCTGCTCAAGCCCGTTCCATCGACCGTCGGACCGTTCCAGGCGGCCGTCCGCTACAGCGCCGCGGCGGCCGAGGCCCGTATCGGCGGGGACCTCTACGCCCTGATACCCACCCCGCACGGGGTGCGGCTGATCGTCGGTGACGTGCGCGGCAAGGGGCTGCCCGCCGTGGGGACCGCCGCGCTGGTGCTCGGTGTCTTCCGCGAGGCCGCCCACGACGAGCCCGACCTCCTCGCCGTGGTCGACAGGATCGAGCGGAGCCTGGCGCGCAACCTCGGTCACGACGACTTCGTCACGGCCGTGGTCGCCGGGTACCCGCAGGCCGCCGGGCATCTGGAGGTGGTGAACTGCGGGCACACGCCTCCGCTGCTGGTGCGCGCCTGCGGTCGCGTCACGCCGGTGGAGCCCGTCCACCCGTCCCCGCCGCTCGGCCTGCGCGGCCTCGCCGGTCACGCGCCCAGCCTGCACGCGCTCCCGTTCGCCGACGGTGACCAGCTGCTGCTCTACACCGACGGGGTCACCGAAGCCCGCGACCACGGGCGGGCCTTCTATCCGCTCGCCGAAGGACTGGAGCGCCACGTGTCCCAGGAGCCGGCCCGCACCCTCGACGCGCTCCACGACGAGCTGCTGGCCCATGTGGGCGGCCGGCTGCACGACGACGCGGCACTGCTCCTGATCCGCAAACCGGCCGCGTCCGAATCAGGGGTGCCCGCCGAGGTGACCGCTCCCGGCGACGCTGCCGGGGCGCGGTGCTGCCCGTGAGGGCGGTGTCACCGCTCCTCGCGCAGGTCCTTGACCCGGCGGAGCTTGCCGACGGAGCGCTCCAGGGTCTCCGGTTCGACGATCGTCACGTCGACGGTGACACCGACTCCGTCCTTGACGTCCTTCGCGATCGCGCGGGCGGCGGCCTCGCGCCGCTCGGCGGGCGTGCCGGGGCGGGTTTCGACGCGGACGGTCATGTGGTCCATGCGGCCGCGCCGGGTGAGCTGGATCTGGAAGTGCGGGGCGACGCCGGGCGTGCGCAGCACGATCTCCTCGATCTGGCTGGGGAAGACGTTGACCCCACGCAGGATGATCATGTCGTCGCAGCGGCCGGTGATCTTCTGGATGCGGCGGAAAGCGGGCCGGGCCGTGCCGGGCAGCAGCCGGGTGAGGTCGCGGGTGCGGTAGCGGACGACCGGCAGGGCCTCCTTGGTGAGGGACGTGAAGACCAGCTCGCCCTCCTCGCCCTCGGGCAGCACCTCGCCCGTGACCGGGTCGACGACCTCGGGGTAGAAGTGGTCCTCCCACACGTGCAGCCCGTCCTTGGTCTCCACGCACTCCTGGGCGACACCCGGGCCGATCACCTCGGAGAGGCCGTATATGTCGACGGCGTGGATGTCCATGCGCTCCTCGATCTCGCGGCGCATCTCCTCCGTCCACGGCTCGGCGCCGAAGACGCCCACGCGCAGGCTGCTGTCGCGCGGGTCGATGCCCTGGCGTTCGAACTCGTCGAGAAGCGTGAGCAGGTAGGAGGGGGTGATCATGATGATCTCGGGCTGAAAGTCCTGGATGATCTGCACCTGGCGTGCGGTCATGCCTCCCGAGGCGGGGATGACGGTGCACCCGGCCCGCTCGGCTCCGCAGTGCGCGCCGAGGCCCCCGGTGAACAGCCCGTAGCCGTAGGAGATGTGCACCTTGTGCCCGGGGCGGCCACCCGCGGCGCGGATCGAGCGCGCGACCAGGTCCGCCCACATCGACAGGTCGTTCTCCGTGTAGCCGACCACGGTGGGGCGGCCGGTGGTGCCGCTGGAGGCGTGGACGCGCCGGACCTGGTCCATGGGGACGGCGAACATGCCGAACGGGTAGGTGTCGCGCAGATCCGCCTTGGTGGTGAAGGGGAAGCGGGACAGGTCCTCCAGTGAGCGGCAGTCGTCAGGTACGACGCCGGCGTCATCGAACTTCTTCCGGTACGTCTCCACGTTGTCATAGGCGTGCCGCAGGCTCCGGCGCAGCCGGTCGAGCTGGAGCTCGCGCAGCTCCTCGCGCGTCAGGCGCTCACCGTCGTCCAGCAGGTCGTGGGGGAGGGGCTCGCCCCGCCGCCGCCCAGCCGCCGGGGTCGTCGTGGCCGTCGTCTCGCTGGTCATCCCCACTCCTTCGACGTCGTGCCCCGGATGCTGCGGCTGCGGTCCCGGAACTCCGCGATCACCTCGTCACCCCGCAGGACCGTCACGTCGTAGAGGCCGCTGCAGCCGTTCCGCGTGCGCTCCTCGGTCCGCGCCACGAGGACGTCGCCCTCGTACGCCGGAGTCACGAAGGTGATGTCGGCCCCGGCCGGGGTCACGGTCATCCGGAGGACGGCGGTCCCCTCACCGCGCTCCAGCAGCTCGACGCCCAGGCCACAGGAGGCCTCGTCCGCAGCGAGCATCGCCTCCGCCGCCGGCGTCGTGTCAGCGGTATGGGTCACTTCTCGCACCACCTCGTGGATCGATCGCATCATCTTGTGACCCGACCGAACATTCGGTTAGCTTCGGCGTTGCCAAGTAATCCAGTCGCCCCGAGGCCTGTCAAGAGTTCGAGGGCTTACCAAGGCGCGCGGCGTCGTTCTATGATGGACCGAACGAATGGTCGGTTGGGAAGTGGGACGGATGGACACGACACACTCCAGCCCCCCGGGGGCGGACGGCGCCGAGCCGGTTCTCCAGCGGCATTTCGAGGCGACGATCGCGCGGGACCAGCGGATCGAGCCGCGTGACTGGATGCCGGAGGGCTACCGCAGGACACTCGTCCGGCAGATCGCGCAGCACGCGCACTCGGAGATCATCGGCATGCAGCCGGAGGGCGAGTGGATCACGCGTGCCCCGTCGCTGCGCCGCAAGGCCATTCTGTTCGCGAAGGTCCAGGACGAGGCCGGGCACGGGCTGTATCTGTACTCGGCGGCGGAGACGCTGGGCGCCGACCGCGCGGATCTGACCGAGCGGCTCATCGAGGGCCGCCAGAAGTACTCCTCGATCTTCAACTACCCCACGCTGAGCTTCGCGGACGTCGGGGTGATCGGCTGGTTCGTCGACGGGGCGGCGATCTGCAACCAGGTGCCGCTGTGCCGGTCGTCGTACGGGCCCTACGCGCGCGCGATGGTGCGGATCTGCAAGGAGGAGTCGTTCCACCAGCGGCAGGGCTACGAGCTGCTGATGACGATGATGCGCGGCACCAAGGAGCAGCGGGAGATGGTGCAGGACGCGGTGGACCGCTGGTGGTGGCCGTCGTTGATGATGTTCGGCCCGCCCGACGACGCCTCGCCCAACTCCGCGCAGTCCATGGCCTGGAAGATCAAGCGGCACAGCAACGACGAGCTGCGTCAGCGCTTCGTCGACATGACGGTCCCGCAGGCCGAGAAGCTCGGTGTGACGCTGCCCGACCCGGAACTGCGCTGGAACGAGGAGCGCGGGCACCACGACTTCGGCACCCCGGACTGGGACGAGCTGATGCGGGTCATCAAGGGCGACGGCCCGTGCAACGCCCAGCGGACGGAGCGGCGCCGGACGGCCCATGAGGAGGGTGCCTGGGTGCGTGAGGCGGCCACCGCCCACGCGGCCAAGCAGGCCGCCCGCGCGCAGAAGGGAGCGGTGGCATGACCGACGGGAAGCAGAACTGGCCGCTGTACGAGGTGTTCGTGCGCGGCAAGCGCGGGCTGAACCACGTCCATGTGGGCTCGCTGCACGCCGCCGACGACCGCATGGCGCTCACGCACGCCCGGGACCTGTACACCCGGCGCAACGAGGGCGTGAGCATCTGGGTGGTGCGCTCCGAGCACATCGCCGCCTCGACCCGCGACGAGAAGGACCCGTTCTTCGAGCCGAGCGCCGACAAGGTCTACCGGCACCCGACCTTCTACGACATCCCCGAAGACGTCCCGCACATCTAGTCCCACCGAGGCCATCGAGGAACAGGCATGAGCGACGACCACGTCTACATGACCCTCGCCGAGGGACACGAGGACGACACCCGCTGGGCCTACGGCACCGGCTTCGAGGACCCCCTGCAGGGCGTGGACACCGATGTCCCCGACGGCGTGGACGCCCAGGAACTGGCCGCCCTCTGCGTCACCCTGGCCGACGACGCCCTGGTCTCGGCCCAGCGGCTGGCCGAGTGGACCACCCGGGCGCCCGAGCTGGAGGAGGAGGTGGCGCTGGCGAACATCGGCCTCGACCTGCTCGGCCAGGCCCGCCTGCTGTACTCCCGCGCGGGCCAGGTCGACGGGACGGGCCGCGGTGAGGACGCCTACGCCTACTTCCGCGACGCCGGCGAGTTCCGCAACGTACGCCTGGCCGAACTCCCCAACGGGGACTTCGCGTTCTCGATCGTGCGGCTGCTGGTGTTCTCCAGCTGGCGCCTCGCGCACTTCGAGCGGCTCGCCGCCCACCGCGACCCGGTGCTCGCGGCGATCGCCGCCAAGGGCGTGAAGGAGCTGGCCTACCACCGGCAGTACGCGGCCGAGTGGGCGGTACGGCTGGGCGACGGCACCGAGGAGTCGCACCGCCGGACGCGCAGGGCGCTGGAACAGGTGGCGCCCTACCTCGGCGAGTTGTTCACGGCGTACGACGTACGGGACGAGGTCGTCGCCGTCCTGAGCCAGGTCACCGAGGCGGCCGGGCTGCCCATGCCCGTCTACCGGCCGCTGCCCGGCTCGGGCCGCGCCGGGGAGCACACCGAGCATCTCGCCCCGCTGCTGGCCGAGTTGCAGGGCGTGGCCCGCGCCCACCCGGAGGCGACATGGTGACCACGCTCCTGGACGCGCGACGGGCCCGGCGCATCGCCGAGCAGGTGCCCGACCCCGAACTGCCCATGCTCACCCTCGCCGACCTCGGAGTGCTGCGCGAGGTGTCCATGGATCCGGACGGGACGGTGGTCGCGAGCCTGACCCCGACCTACTCGGGCTGCCCCGCCATGGCCGAGATGCGCGCGGGCGTGGCCGCCCGGCTCAAGGACGCCGGCTACCCGCGCGTGGAAATCCGCACCGTCCTCGACCCACCGTGGACCAGCGACTGGATCACCCCGGAAGGCCGCCGCAAGCTCGCCGAACACGGCATCGCCCCGCCCGGGGCGGCCCCCGCGCGCGCTGCCGGACCGGTTCCGCTCGTGCTGTCGCCGATCCGCCGCTCCGTGACCTGCCCCCGCTGCGGCAGCGCGGACACCGAGGAGACCTCCCGCTTCGCCGCCACATCCTGCAAGGCGCTGTGGCGCTGCCTCGCCTGCCGCGAGCCGTTCGAGTACGTCAAGGAGATCTGATGGAGGACCTGATGGAGCCGGCCCCCGCCCCGGCGGCACGCGCGCGTGCCCGCCGCCGTCCGGTCTTCCACCCTCTGCGGGTCGCCGCCGTGCAGCCGCTGTGCGAGGACGCGGTGGCCGTCGGCTTCTACATCCCGGCCGAGCTGGCCGAGGAGTTCGCCTTCGCCCCCGGCCAGTCGCTCACCCTGCGGCGCGAGGTCGACGGCCGGGACGAGCGCCGTTCGTACTCGATCTGCTCACCCGTCGGCACGGCACCGCGCATCGGCGTCCGGGTCGTGCCCGGTGGCCTGTTCTCCTCCTGGCTGGTGCACGAGGTACGCCCCGGCGACACCGTCGAGGTGATGGCTCCCACCGGCGCCTTCACACCCGACCTCACCACCCCCGGCCACCACGTTCTGATCGCGGCCGGCTCGGGCATCACGCCCATGGTGTCCATCGCCGAGTCCGTCCTGGCCGCCGACTCCCGCTCGACGGTCGCGCTCCTCTACGGCAACCGCCGCACCGGCACGGTGATGTTCGCCGACGAGCTGGCCGACCTGAAGGACCTCTACCCGACGCGGTTCCAGCTCGCGCACGTCCTCTCCCGTGAGCCCCGTGAGGCCGAGGTGCTCTCCGGCCGCCTCGACGCCGACCGGCTGTCGGCGCTCATCGACGCGCTGGTCGACGTGGAGTCCGCCGACCACTGGTGGCTGTGCGGCCCGCACGGCATGGTCCGCGCCGCCCAAGAGGTCCTGGCCGGCCTCGGCGTACCGGGCGACCGCGTCCACCAGGAGCTGTTCTACGCCGACGACGAACCCGTACGCGAGGTCCACCACGCCGAGGCAGGCCCCTCCGGCCCGGTCAGCCAGGTCACCGTCACCCTCGACGGCCGCTCCACCACGTCCGCCCTGCCCCGCGAGCGGACCATCCTGGAAGGCGCCCAGCAGACCCGCCCCGACCTGCCGTTCGCCTGCAAGGGAGGAGTCTGCGGCACCTGCCGCGCCCTGGTCACCGACGGCAAGGCCGACATGCGCCGCAACTTCGCCCTCGAACCGGCCGAGGTCGACGCGGGCTACGTCCTCACCTGCCAGTCGTTCCCGGTCTCCGACGCGCTGACGGTGGACTTCGACACCTGAGTCAGCGTCAGGGCGTTCCCGCGCCGAGGTCTTCGAGTTCCTCCGCGCACGCCTCCGGCACGGCCACGTCCCCGACGATGACCGACTGGTACCCCGTGGTCGGCGACGGCCCGACCGCTTCCAGGTGCTCGCGCCTCGCCTCCGCCCGGGCCTGCGCGATGTGGTCGGCGATCTCCTGGCAGTCGACGGCATACGTGCCGGTCGGCGCCGGCTCCCCGGGGGAGCCCGAACCGCCCGTGGACGACCCGGTGTTGAGCGCATAGGTGCCGACGAGACCGGCCAGGCACACTCCTGCCCAGGCGGCGACGATCCGCCTGCGGGCACTCAACGGCCGGCCCTTCCGCAGTCGGCCCTTCCACTGCACGCGTCCTTCATCGAAACCCCTCCCTCGACAGATGGTGCCGGAGTCCGGACTGCGGCGCGACACCGCCCACAGACTCCCGTCTGACTGCACAGTCATACGATGCCGCCTACCGCGACGAGAACAACTACTTCTGCTTTGACCCCGTCACCGGCGTGCCCACACCGGATCCCGCGAACGACACCGCGCCGGACCCGCACGGCCAGATCCTCGTCCACAAGACCTGGGACGGACGCGCCGCCGGGTGGAACGAGCCCGCCGTGGACGGCGCGGGACACATCCAGGACGTGGGCGGCGGCAAGACGGAAACGACAACGCCGCCGGCACCTGGAACGTCGTCAGGACCGACGACGGTTACTGCAGGTTCCGGGCGGCGCAGAACCCGGACCTGTTCCTGACCGGTGCGTCCCGAGGGGCGCCGCTGACCCTCCAGAGCGAGGCTGCGGACGGCTCGCAGGAGTGGCGGCCGGCCGGCAGGCGGGGCCTCGGCCCGACTGATGCTCACCCGGCGCGCAGCACGCGCAACGCCGAGAGCGCCACGTGGAGCTCGGTGCGCCGTTCACCGGATTCGAGGTCGGTGTCGAGGAGGCGTTCGATGGTGCGCAGACGCTGGTACATGGTCTCCCGGGACAGGCCGCCGCGGCGGGCCGCGGTGGTCTTGTTGCCGGCGGCGTCGAGGTAGTGGCCGAGCGTCGTCAGCAGGTCGGTGCCGTGCCGGGTGTCGTGGTCGATGAGCCGGCCGAGCCGCCGTTCGGTGAAGTCCTGGATCCGGGTGTCCTCGCGCAGGGCGTACAGCAGGCGGCGCAGGTCGATGTCCGGCAGCTCGTGGAAGGAGCGGTCCGGGGGAAGGGGCTGGCCGGGCGGGGTGGCCTCTATGACGCGGGCCGCCTCCCGGAAGGAACGGGGGATGTCGGCGAGGTCCGCCACCTCCGAGCCGACACTCACGAGCGCCTCCGGGGACAGCCCCAGCGCTGTGCGGCTCAGACGCTCGGCCACCGGACGCCAGGGCTGGTCGGCGCGCAGGGCCGGCAGGACACCGAGGCGGCCGGGGGAGAGCTCCCCGACCAGCGCCGGGATTCCCGCCGCCCTGAGCTCCCGGTGCAGTCGGGACTCCGGCTCGGTCCCCGACGCACCAGGGCCCAGGTCGACGAGGAGCGCCAGGTATCGGCTGTCCTCGGTGGGCAGGCCCAGCGCGGCGCAGCGGGCACGGGCGTCCGCGGGGGAGTGGTGGCGCTGTTCCGCCAGTTCCCGCAGGGCGTTGCGGTGGGCCGTGTGTTCCCACGGAGTGGCGTGGATGAGGCGGGCGACGGTCAGCGCCATCGCCGTCCTCTCCAGGACGGTGACGTGCTCCGGCCCGAAGGCCGGCCCGTCGTCGGGAGCCCGGAGCATGGCCAGACGGCCCCAGCGTTCGCCCTGGTAGGAGACCGGCGCGGTGAGCCAGCCCTCCGGTCCGCCCACCTCGGTGTGGTCGCCCGGCTCGGTGGCCCGGGACCGCTGTTCCCAGCCCGTGAGCGCCTCCTGCACGGTGCTCCCCGACGGCTCGCAGATCAGTGCCTGGTGCGCCAGGTTCTCCAGGACGACCGTGCGGCCGCTCATCTCCGCCGCCGCGTGCACCACCTCCTCCGGCCCCGCGCCGCGCAGCGTCAGCGCGGTGAACGCCTCGTGGATCCGCTGGGTCCGGCGCATTGCGTCGGCCTGGTTGCCGAGGATGAGCGCGTGGACGACCTGGGTGACCTCCAGGAAGTTGACGTCCCGGGCGAGGGTGACCAGCGGGAGCCCCCGGGCGCGGCAGGCCTGCACGAGGGCGTCGGGTGGACGGTGGTAGCGCCGTACCAGCTCGATGACCAGGGCGGCCGCTCCCACCTCGGTGAGTTCGTCGACGTACCGGCGGACCCCCGCGGCGTCCTCGGGCAGCGGCATGCCCGTCGTCAGGACCAGCTCCCCGCCCTTGAGGAAGGACGCCGGATCCGTCAGCTCGGTGATGTGCACCCAGCGCACCGGCCGGTCCAGATGCGGCAGCCCGGTGACGACCTGGGGCTGTCCGGCGGCCAGGACGGGCAGGGCCAGTACGTCGGCGACGGTCGGCGCGCGGCCGGCCGGGGCCTTCGGGTCGTTCTCGTTCACGGTGACTCCCTGCTCGCCCGGTCACTCTGACAAGCGGCACTGACCTGCGCAAGAGCTGTCCACGGCAGGGGAAGGCGGGACCCGAGGGGTTCGGAGGTTGACACAACGTCCGAACAACGCGTTCCGGCTGGACACATCACGCGTTGTCGCCCCTCGCGGGGGCTTGGATGCTCGGTTACCGGAGCTGAGCCAAGCAACCACACCTCGACGTACGGCCGGGAGACACCATGACCGCACTGTCACCGCACCTTCGCCAGGCCACACCCGTGGTGGCGGCTCGGGGCGAAGGCGTCCACCTCTACGGTGAGGACGGCCGCCGCTACCTCGACTTCACCGCCGGCATCGGCGTCACCAGCACCGGGCACTGTCACCCCAAGGTCGTGGCGGCGGCGCAGGAGCAGGTGGGCACGCTGATCCACGGCCAGTACACCACCGTCATGCACGAGCCGCTGCGCCGGCTCGTCGACAAGCTGGGCGAGGTACTGCCGGCCGGCCTCGACAGCCTGTTCTTCACCAACTCGGGCAGCGAGGCCGTCGAGGCGGCACTGCGGCTGGCCCGCCAGGCCACCGGTCGGCCCAACGTCATCGTCTGTCACGGCGGCTTCCACGGCCGTACCGTCGCCGCCGCCTCCATGACGACCTCCGGCATCCGCTTCCGGTCCGGTTTCTCCCCGCTGATGAGCGGCGTGGTCGTCACTCCGTTCCCGACGCCCTTCCGGTACGGCTGGGACGAGGAGACCGCCACCCGCTTCGCCCTCAAGGAGCTCGACTACACCCTCCAGACGATCTCGTCGCCCGCCGACACGGCCGCGATCATCGTCGAGCCGGTGCTCGGCGAGGGCGGCTACGTGCCCGCGAACCGCGCCTTCATCGAAGGGCTGCGCGAGCGGGCGGACCGGCACGGCTTCCTGCTGATCTTCGACGAGGTGCAGACCGGCGTCGGCCGCACCGGACGCTTCTGGGGACACGACCACTTCGGCGTCGCCCCGGACATCCTCGTCACCGCCAAGGGCCTGGCCAGCGGCTTCCCCCTCTCCGGTATCGCCGCCTCCGAGGAGCTGATGGCCAAGGCGTGGCCCGGCTCGCAGGGCGGCACGTACGGCGCCAACGCCGTCGCCTGCGCCGCGGCCTGCGCGACCCTCGACGTCGTGCGCGACGAGAAGCTCGTCGAGAACGCCGAGGCGATGGGCAAGCGGCTGCGCCACGGCCTGGAGGCGGTGGCCGACCGGACCCCGGGCATCGGCGACGTCCGCGGCCTCGGACTCATGCTCGCCACCGAGTTCGTCACCGAGGACGGCAGCCCCGACCCCGAGACCGCCGCTCAAGTGCAGCGCGCCGCCATCGACGAGGGCCTGCTCCTGCTGCTGTGCGGCGCCTGGAACCAGGTGGTCCGCATGATCCCGGCGCTCGTCATCGACGAGGCGGGTGTGGACGAGGGCCTCCAGGCCTGGGCGAACGCCGTCGAGGCCGGCACCTCGGGAGCGGTGGACCGATGACCACCGCCACCCGCGACCTGGCGGGTCTGACGGCCCGGATCGCCGAGATCGCGCCCGGTCTGCGGGTGGAGACCGGCCCGGGGGCGACGGGCCCCTACGCCTACGACGCCTCCAACTACCGTGTGCTGCCACGGGCCGTTGCCTTCCCGCGCACCGCCGACGACGTGGTCGCGGTGCTGCGGGCCTGCCGGGAGGCGGGTGTTCCGGTCACGGCCCGGGGTGGTGGCACCAGCATGGCGGGCAACGCCGTCGGCCTCGGAGTCGTCCTGGACTTCTCCCGGTACATGAACCGGATCCTGGACATCGACGTCGAGGCGCGCACCGCGCGCGTGGAGGCCGGTGTCGTCCTCGACACGCTACGTGGCGCGACCGCCCTGCACGGGCTCGACTTCGGTCCGGACCCGTCCTCGCACAGCCGCTGCACCCTCGGCGGCATGATCGGCAACGACGCGTGCGGCAACCGGTCGGTGCGTGACGGGCGGACCAGCGGCCACGTCGAGGCCCTGGAGATCGTGACGGCCGACGGCGTGCGGGCCGTCGCCGACCACTCCGGGCTGCGGGCCGCAGAGCCGGGCGACGCGGAGGCCGTGCGGCGCGTCGCCCGGCTCGAATCCGGCCTCAGGCGGCTGGTCGAGGACAACCTGGCGCTGATCCGCACCGAGCTGGGCCGGATCCCGCGTCAGGTCTCCGGCTTCCAGCTGCACCACCTGCTGCCGGAGAACGGGTTCGACCTGGTCCGTGCTCTGGTGGGCACCGAGGGCACCTGTGCGGTCGTCACCGCCGCGACGGTCCGCCTGGTGGCGACCGCACAGGCCTCCACGCTGCTGACACTCGGCTACGAGGACGTGGTCCAGGCGGCCGAGGACGTGCCGGAGATCCTGCGCTTCTCGCCCAGCGCGGTGGAGGGCATGGACGAGGCGATCGTCGCCACCATGCGCGCCCGCCGCGGTGCGGCCTCGGTCACCGGCCTGCCCGAGGGGCGGGCCTGGCTGTACGTCGAACTCGAAGGCGACGACCAGGCTGCGGTGAACGCCCGCGCCGCTGAACTGCTCGACGCTCTCAAGGCCCAGGGGCGGATGACCGGCGGCAGGGTCGTGGAGAGCCCGGCCGAGCGGCGTTCGCTGTGGCGGGTGCGTGAGGACGGGGCAGGGCTGGCAGCCCGGCTGGTGGACGGCGGGGAGTCCTGGCCCGGCTGGGAGGACGCGGCCGTGGCGCCCGAGAACCTGGCCGCCTACCTGCGCGACTTCCGCAAACTGCTGACCACCCACGACCTGACCGGCGTGCTCTACGGGCACTTCGGCGCGGGATGCGTCCACGTACGCATCGACTTCGACCTGGCCACCGAGGCCGGCCGGACGGTCATGCGCCGCTTCCTGACCGAGGCGGCCGCGCTGGTCGTCGGGCACGGCGGCACGCTGTCGGGTGAGCACGGTGACGGGCGGGCGCGCAGCGAGCTGCTGGAGGTCATGTACAGCCACCGCATGATCGCCGCGTTCGCCGCGTTCAAGAAGACCTTCGACCCCGAGAGGCTGCTCAACCCCGGTGTGATCGTCGATCCGGCCCCGCTGGACGCCGACCTCGCGCTGCGTGAACTCCCGCTGCTGGAGACGACGTTCGGCTTCCCGCACGACGAGGACGGCTTCGCGGGCGCCGTGCGCCGCTGCGTCGGTGTCGGCCGTTGCCGCAGTGACACGGGCGGCGTGATGTGTCCGAGCTACCGGGCCACGGGCGAGGAGAACGACTCCACCCGCGGCCGGGCCCGCATGCTCCAGGAGATGGTGCGCGGCGAGGCCGTCACCGACGGCTGGCGCTCGACCGAGGTCAAGGACGCCCTCGATCTGTGCCTGTCGTGCAAGGCCTGCTCCAATGACTGCCCGGTCGGCGTCGACATGGCCACGTACAAGGCCGAATTCCTCCACCAGCACTACAAGGGCCGCCTGCGCCCCCGTTCCCACTACTCACTCGGCTGGCTGCCCAGGACCTCCGCCCTGGCCGGATACGCCGCCCGGCCGATCAACGCACTGCTGCGCGGGCCGGTCGGGCGGCTGCTCGCCCGCCTCGGCGGCGTCACGACGAAGCGCACCATCCCCGCCTTCGCCTCCCGCCGCACCCTGCGCAAGACCCTGCGCGCGGCCAGAACCGCGGAGCCGGCGAAGGCCGTGCTCTTCGTCGACAGCTTCACCCGCGCCTTCCGTCCCGAGGTCGCGGGAGCCGCGAGCCGTGTGCTCGCCGACGCCGGTGTCTCCTGCGCGCCGAAGGACGGACTGTGCTGCGGCCTGACCTGGGTCAGCACCGGACAGCTGAACGTCGCCCGCAAGATCATGGCCCGCACGGTCGCCGCGCTCGACGACGGTGACGACAGGCCGATCATCGTCGCCGAGCCGAGCTGTGCAGCCGCGTTGAAGCGTGACGTCCCCGAACTGCTCGGCACCGAGGCCGCCCAGCGCGTAGCGAGCCGCGTCCAGACCTTCACCGGGGCCCTGGCCGACCTCGCCGACCAGGACTGGAGCCCGCCGCCGCTGCCCGAGAGCGTCGTGCTCCAGACCCACTGCCACGAGTACGCCACCTTCAAGAGCAGCCGCCCCGCCGACCTCCTGCGCCGGCTCGGCGTACGCAGCGTCGACGAGGCCGAGGGCTGCTGCGGACTCGCCGGGAACTTCGGCTTCGAGGCAGAGCACTACGACACCTCCATGGCCGTCGCCGATCTCGCCCTCAAACCCCGCATCGACAACCTCGACGGACGCACCGTCGTGGCCGACGGCTTCAGCTGCGCCACCCAGATCGACCACCTCGCCGGTGAACGGGACATCCGCGCCCTGCACCTCGCGGAACTCCTCGACCCCGCCGCCGATCACACAGGAGAGACATCATGACCGAGGTACTGACCCAGTTGTTCATCGGCGGTGCCTGGGTGGACGCCGCGGACGGCGCCACCATGCCCGTCGACGACCCCGCGACCGGCGAGATCCTCTGTCACGTCGCCGACGCCGGTCCGAAGGACGCCAAGCTCGCGGAGGAAGCGGCCGTTCAGGCCCAGGCCGAGTGGGCACGTACCGCGCCCCGGGCCCGCAGCGAGATCCTGCGCCGCGCCTACGAGCTCATCCTCGAGCGCACGGACGAGCTCGCCCACCTGATGACGTCCGAGATGGGCAAGCCGCTCGCCGAGGCCAGGGGAGAGGTGGCGTACGCCGCCGAGTTCTTCCGCTGGTTCTCCGAGGAAGCCGTCCGCATCGACGGCGGCTGCGGCACGCTGCCCGACGGACGCAACCGCATGCTGCTCTCCCGCCGCCCGGTCGGCCCCTGCCTGCTGATCACGCCGTGGAACTTCCCGCTGGCCATGGGCACCCGCAAGATCGGCCCGGCCATCGCGGCGGGCTGCACGATGATCCTCAAGCCGGCCCCGCAGACCCCGCTGTCCAGTCTCGCCCTGGCCGGGATCCTCAAGGAGGCCGGGCTGCCGGACGGTGTGCTGAACGTCGTCACCACCTCCCGCGCCGGCGAGGTCTGCGAACCGCTGCTGCGCGGCGGCCGGATCCGCAAGCTGTCCTTCACCGGCTCCACGGGCGTCGGCCGCATCCTGCTCGCCCAGTGCGCCGACACCGTCGTACGGACGTCGATGGAGCTGGGCGGCAACGCGCCGTTCATCGTCTTCGACGACGCCGACCTGGACGTGGCCGTGGACGGCGCGATGGTCGCCAAGATGCGCAACATGGGCGAGGCGTGCACCGCCGCCAACCGCTTCTTCGTGCACCGGTCGGTCGCGGAGGAGTTCGGCCGGCGGCTCGCCGAGCGCATGGGTGCGCTCGTCGTGGGCCCCGGTACCCGCGACGGAGTCGATGTCGGCCCGCTGATCGACAGGACCGGACGCGGCAAGGTCGAGGAACTCGTCGCCGATGCGGTGGAGCGCGGCGCCCGGGTCCTCGTGGGCGGCCGTACGCCCGAAGGGCCGGGCTGTTTCTACCCGCCGACCGTGCTCACGGATGTCTCCCCCGAGAGCCGCCTGATGGACACGGAGATCTTCGGTCCCGTCGCGGCGATCCTCACCTTCGACGACGAGGACGAGGTCCTGCGCCGCGCCAACGACACGCCCTGGGGTCTGGTCGGTTACGTCTTCACCCAGGGTCTGGACCGAGGGCTGCGCGTCAGCGAGGGTCTGGAGGTGGGCATGGTCGGCCTGAACACCGGCCTCGTCTCCAACCCGGCCGCGCCGTTCGGCGGGGTCAAGCAGTCCGGCCTCGGCCGCGAGGGCGGCCGGGTCGGGATCGACGAGTTCCTGGAGTACCAGTACGTCGCGGTGCCCGTGCGATGACCGTGTTCTCGCCCTGACACACACCCCGTCGCGCACCGCGCGGGCAGCCCCCGCGTGCGGCCCACCCCCCGGGGCGCACGCGGGTCGCCCCGTGCCCGGCCTCCCTCTCCCCCCGGCCGGGCACGGGGCTTACGGCCGACACGCCCGGTGCGAGGGCGCGTGCACGGTGATCCGCTGTGCCGGGCTCTCACGCACCCAGTCGGCGGTCGCTGATGCCGGACGCCGTGTCGGCGACCAGGCGGCCCCACTCGGGGAGCCGGTCCGCGTCGTAGCGGGAGTCCGGCATGGAGACGGCCACCGAGGCGAGCGGTGTGCCGTCCTCGTCCAGGACGGGTGCGGCGATCGCGCAGACATCGGGGCGGTACTGGTTGCGGTTGACGGCGTAGCCGTCCGTGCGCACCCGCTTCAGCTCGGCGCGCAGCTCGGCCGGGTCGACCGTCGTCGCGTCGCTGTAGCGCTCCAGCCTGTGCGCGACCAGTTCGTCCACGTCGGCGGGCGGCAGGTGGGCCAGGATCGCGCGCCCGGTGGCCGTGGCGTGCAGGGGAGAGGTGTCGCCGATCGCGTAGTACGTCCGCACCGCGTGAGCGCAGTCCACCCGGTCGACTACCACCATGCACTGCAACGCGTCAGGCACCGACAGGTGGATCGTCTCGTTCAGCGCGTCCCGCAGCCGGATCATGGGCTCCCTCGCCGCCGCGAACAGGCTGGAGCCCTGAAGAGCCGCCGGACGCACGGCGAGCACCCGGGCGCCGATCTCCCAGCGGGTGGTGTCCTGGCGGTTCGCCCGCAGCCATCCCGCTTCGTTCAGGCTGACCAATGTGCGCTGCACCGTCGACTTGGGCAGGCCGAAGAGCTTCGTCAACTCGCCCACCGTCACGGGCTGGTGGTGCGCGACCGCCTCCAGGATGCGCAGCGACCTGGTCACGCTCTTCATTTCCATCGGGGCCCCGTCAGTTCTCGTTCGCCGGTCTCACCTCTTGACTCCCTCCCGGAGTCGCGGGGATGATCGTGCCGGATTCTAGCATAGCGTGCCACGATACGGCACGATTGCGGGATCCCAGTACCTCGCGGTGATGGACGGTGGTAGCGCCCTGACTGCGCCTGCCGCCCGCGAGGCAGCCCCCTGCGCCCGGCCTTCCCCCGGGCCGGGCGCAGGGTGGTGGCTGTTGCCCGACGTGGGAAAGGGGCCGGCCCCCACGCCGGTGCGTGGGGGCCGGCCCTTTGCCGGTGCTCGTTCAGGCGCCCTGGCGGCGCCCCGTGATCTCCGCCGCCGCGTCGGCGACCAGGCGGCCCCACTCGGGCAGCCGGTCCGCGTCGTAGCGCGAGTCGGGCATGGAGATGGCCACGGTGGCCAGCGGTGTGCCCTCCTCGTCGAGGATGGGTGCGGCGATCGCGCAGACGTCCGGCCGGAACTGGTTGCGGTTGACCGCGTATCCGTCGGTGCGGATCCGGTCCAGCTCGGCACGCAGTTCGTCCGGGTCGGTGGGCGTCGCGTCGCTGTAGCGCTCCAGCCCCTGCGCGATGAACTCCTCGACGTCCTGCTTCGGCAGATGCGCCAGAACGGCGCGCCCGGTCGCGGTGGCGTGCAGGGGTGAGGTGTCGCCGACGGTGTGGAACGTCCGTACGGCGTGACTGCAGTCCACGCGGTCCACCACGACCATGCACTGCAACGCGTCCGGCACCGACAGGTGGATCGTCTCGTTCACCGCGTCCCTCAGGCGGACCATGGGCTCGCGTGCGGCCGCGAACAGGCTGGACCCCTGAAGGGCGGCGGGCCGTACGGCCAGGACGCGGGCGCCGATCTCCCAGCGGGTGGTGTCCTTGCGGTTGGCCCGCAGCCAGCCCGCCTCGGCCAGCGTGACCAGGGTGCGCTGCACGGTCGACTTCGGAAGGCCGAAGAGCTTCGTCAGTTCCCCCACGGTGACCGGCTGATGCTGGGCGACCGCCTCCAGGATGCGCAGCGACCTGGTGACGCTCTTCATTTCCATCCGGTTTCCCCCTGTTAATCCTCAGAATCTCTTGTGGACACCTCTTGACTCCCCTGGGAGCCACTGTCATTCTCTGTGCCAGATACTAGCACAGCATTCCACAATGTGGCACGGCTCGCCGGAAGATCCCGAGGACGCAGCCGGAACTCCGAGACAGGGCGTTCGTGAGCCGAGGTCCCCCGAAGGACCCGCCCCCTCCGCCCAAACCGCCTCGAATCGAACAGCCTCACGCAGGGGCTCAGCATGCGCCCCGGCGAAACGAAAGGAAAGCCCCGTGTCAGCTGCCAGGAAGCGAGTCGCCGTCGTCGGCGTGGGAACCATGGGCAGCCAGGCCGCCTGGCGCCTCGCGGCCCGTGGCGCGGAGGTCGTCGCCTACGACCGCTTCGCCCCCGGCCACGACCGCAGCGCCGCCGGCGGCGAGACCCGCATCTTCCGCAGCGCGCACTTCGAGGACTCCCGGTACGTCCCGCTCCTCAAGCACGCCGACACCCTGTGGGAGCAGCTCCAGCAGGAGACCGGCCGCGAGCTGCGCCGCCTGACCGGATGCCTGCTGATGGGATCCACCGAGCACCAGCAGATGGCCACGGTCCTGGAGTCCATCGCCGAGCACGGCCTCGACCACGAGGTGCTCGACGCCGAGGCCGTGGCCAAGCGCTTCCCGCAGTACCGGCTGGAGGACGGCGACGCGGCCGTGCTCGACCGCCGGGCCGGCTTCATCCGGCCCGAGCTGACCGTCCAGACCGCGGCCCGCCGCGCCGAGCAGCTGGGTGCCCGCATCGAGCGCTACACGCCGGTCCGCGAGATCACCCCGGCCGGCGGCGGGGTGGAGGTGCGCACCGACTCCGGCAGCGAGCGCTTCGACGCGGTCGTCGTCACCGTCGGCCCCTGGGTGAACGACCTGCTTCCCGACCTGCCGTGGGAGGTGGACATCCGCCGGCTGATCAGCGCCTGGTACGTCCCCACCACCGACGCCTGGTTCGGTGAGGAGCGCCCCGCGTTCATCCGCACGACCCCTACGCACTGCTACGGACTGCCCTCCCCGGACGGCGTCTCCGTCAAGATCGGTCTCTCGCGCGACCTGCATGCTCCGGCCGGTGACCCCAACGCGCTCGACCGCACCGTCCGGCCGGAGGAACTGGAGATCTTCACCGAGCTCGTCCGCCGCCACCTGCCGGACCTGCACCCGGACCCGACCCGCCTGGCCGTCTACATGGAGGGCTACACCGAGAGCAGCCGTCCGCTGATCGGCCCGCTGCCCGGCGCCGAGAACGTCGTACTGCTCGCGGGCTTCTCCGGCCACGGCTTCAAACTCTCGCCGGCCTTCGGTGACATCGCCGCCGACCTGGCGCTGGACGGCACGTCCTCCCAGCCCATCGACTTCCTGTCGACCGTCGGCCGCACCACGGCCTGAACGGGCCCCGACCACCATCCGGCACACCCGGCACACCGGCACACCCGGCACACCGTCACATCCGGCAAGGAGAACCACATGGCGAGGAAACGCGTCGCGGTCGTCGGCACCGGCACGGTCGGCAGCCAGGCCGCTTGGCGGCTCGCGGCCCGCGGAGCCGAGGTCGTCGCCTACGACCGCTTCGCCCCCGGCCACGACCGCAGCGCCGCCGGCGGTGAGACCCGGGTCTTCCGCAGCGTGCAGACCGACGACGGCCGGTACGTGCCGCTCGTGCGGCACGCCGACGCGCTCTGGAAGCAGCTTCAGGCGGAGACCGGCCGGGAGCTGCGCAGGCTCACGGGTTGCCTGTTCATGGGGCCGGCCGACGACTCCGAGATGCGTACCGTCATGGGCATCGTCGCCGAGCACGGCCTGGACCACGAGGTCATCGACGCCGAGGCGGTGGCGAAACGTTTCCCCCAGTTCCGCCTCGACCACGGCGACCTGGCGGTCCTCGACCGGCGCGCGGGTTTCGTCCGCCCGGAGCTGACGGTCCAGACCGCGGCCCGCCGGGCCGAGGAACTGGGCGCGCGGATCCGCCGCTACACCCCCGTGAGGGAGGTCAGCCCCGTCGCCGGGGGAGGAGTCGAGGTCCGTACGGACTCCGGCACGGAGCGGTTCGACGCCGCGGTGGTCACCCCCGGGCCGTGGGTGGGCGACCTGCTACCGGACCTGCCGTGGGAAGTGGGTGTCTACCGTGCGGTCAGCGCCTGGTTCCTGCCCGACGAGGACCACCAGGCCGGCGAGGAGCGCCCCGCCTTCATCCGCAGGGGCGGTGCCGTCCCCTTCTACGGGATCCCGTCCCCGGACGGCCTCTCCGTCAAGCTCGGCGTGTCCCAGGCCCACCACCGGCCCGTGGACGACCCGAACCGGCTGGAGAGGACCGTCGCGCCGGAGGAACTGGAGATGTTCAGCGAGATCGTGCGGCGCCACCTGCCCGGTCTGAACCCCGACCCGGTACGGCTCGGCGTCTTCATGGAGGGCTACACCGACAGCACCCGCCCGCTGGTCGGCCCCCTGCCGGGCTCCGACGACATCATCCTGCTGGCCGGCTTCTCCGGCCAGGGCTTCAAACTCTCGCCCGCCATGGGCGACATCGCCGCGGACCTCGCCCTGGAAGGCCGCACCACCCAGCCGATCGACTTCATCAGCACGCTCGGCCGCACCGCGGCCTGAACGAGGAACGACATGACACTGACCATCGGGCCGCTCCAGGCCCAACCGGGCCGCAAGACCCGGGGCACGATCCCCGTGGACCTCGGCATCACGACCGTCGAGATCCCCCTCGTCCTCGTCAACGGCTCCCGCCCCGGGCCCCGGGTCGTCATCACCGGCGGCGTCCACGGCGGCGAGTTCGTCGGCACCGACGCAGCCGCACGACTCGGCGGACTGCTGGAGCCGGAAGAGGTCGCCGGCCAGGTGGTCATCTGCCCCGTCGCCAACCCGCCCGCCGTCTACGACGGCCGCCTCGGCAAGTCCCCGCTGGACGACGTCAACATCAACCGCGTCTTCCCCGGCGACAAGGACGGAGGCCCCACCGAGCGGCTGGCCGCCTGGCTCTTCGAGAACGTCGTCTCAGGCGCCGACGCCTACGCCGACCTGCACAGCGGCGGCATCGACGAGACCCTGCTCGACTTCGTCGGCTACCGTCTGACCTCGGACGACGAGCTGGACGCGAAGACGCGGGGCATGGCTCACGCCGTCGGCTACGAGCGTGTACTGTTCGGCCGCAACGCCCAGGGCGGAAACAGCCACGCCGCGGCCGCACGGCAGGGCATCCCCGCCATCCTCATCGAGACCGGCCAGCTCGGCGACCGGGACCCCGCCCAGGCGAGGACCCTGCTGGACGGCCTCCACCGGCTCCTGCACCACCTCGGCGTCATCGAGGCGCCCCAGCACGTCGCCCCGGTGACCGTCCCGCCGCGCGACTGGGTCTGGACCGGCTCCGTTGTCTCCCCGGCCACCGGCCTCTGGTACCCGGACGCGGCCACCGGCGACGAGGTGACCGAGGGGCAGTCCATCGGCCGCGTCATCGACCCGGCGGACGGCAGCGAGCGCAAGGTCACCGCCACCGCCACCGGACAGATCCTCTACGGCATGAACGGGCTCACCGTCGCCCCCGGCGCCGAGCTCGCCGCCATCGCGGTGCCGCACGACTGACCGGCATCACCCACAGACCCGCCCCCCCGAACCACCACGCACCCCGAACAGCTGGTCCCCACGCGCTAATTTCAGGAGATTTGTCATGAGTGATCCCATGATCGGTCGCAGAGCGCTCCTGCGCGGAGCAGGCGGCCTCGCCGCCCTCGCCGCCGTGCCCTCCCTCGCCGCCTGCGGCACCGGCACCAGCCGGGCCTCGTCCGGCAGCGCCAAGGGCGGCGGCAAGTCGGTGGTCGTCCGCGACAGCGGCGGTTCCTTCGGCGCGGCCCTCCAGAAGGCGATCTACACGCCGTTCACCCAGGAGACCGGCATCAATGTCCAGGTCGTGAACCTCCAGGGCACCCAGATGCTGGCCCAGATCAAGCAGGGCCGCCCCCAGTTCGACCTGATCAACAACTCGATGATGGACCACACCAAGTTCGTGGCCCAGGACGCACTGGAGCGGCTCGACACCGACCGGATCAAGAGCCTGAAGGCCGCCAAGATCCCTGCGAACCAGATCACCGACCATGCCGTCGCCAACGGCTTCTACGGCGCGTGTATCGCGTACCGCACCGACGCCTTCGGAGGCAAGAAGCCCGAGTCGTGGGCGGACTTCTGGGACACCAAGGCATTCCAGGGCAGCCGCTCGATGTGCAACCCGGACGCCGACCTGCCCGAGCTTGAATTCGCGCTGCTGGCCGACGGCGTCCCGATGGACAAGCTGTACCCGCTCGATGTGGACCGCGCTTTCAAGGTGCTGACCCGGCTGCGGGGCGACATCAAGAAGTTCTGGGACAGCGGCCCGCTCCCCGGTGTGCTCCTCAGCCGCCAGGAGGTCACGATGTCCACCGTCTGGGACGGCCGGATCGCCGATCTGCAGAAGCAGGGCGTCCCTGTCGCGCGGCAGCTCAACGGCATGCGCCGCCAGTTCCAGGGCTACGCCATCGCCAAGGGCGCGGCCCACGTGGACGCCGCCTACCAGCTCATGGACTTCGCGCTGCGTCCCGAGGTCCAGGCCGCCCTGGCCAAGGCCTTCCCGTCGAACCCGTCTTCCCCGGTGGCCTACGAGAAGCTCACCAAGGAGGAGCGCAACGCGCTCGCCGGTGCGCCGCAGTACTACGACAAGGGCTTCGACGCGAACCTCGACTGGTGGATCAAGAACGAAGCCACCGTCACCAAGCGCTGGCTGGAGTGGGCTCGTGGCTGAATTCGGAGTAGTCACACCGTCCGTCGAGGTGGCCGGTGTCAAGCAGCCCACCGCGACCGGCAAAGCGCTGTCGGTAGTGGCCTTGCGCAAGACGTACGGGGACGTCGTCGCGGTCGACGAGGCGTCCATGGAGATCGCGGCCGGGGAGTTCGTCACCTTCCTCGGCGCCTCCGGGTCAGGCAAGACCACGACCCTGATGATGATCGCCGGTTTCTGCGAACCGGACTCCGGCACCATCACCGTCGGGGACCGCGACGTCACGAAGCTCGCCCCGCAGAAGCGCAACCTCGGGTTCGTGTTCCAGCAGTACCTGCTGTTCCCGCACATGACGGTCAGTGAGAACGTCGCCTTCCCGCTCACGCTGCGCGGGGTGCCGAAGGACGAGATCCGCCGCCGGGTGGGGGAGACCCTGGAGATCGCCGGCCTGTCCGGCTTCGGCAGTCGTCGCCCCCGGGAACTGTCCGGCGGACAGCAGCAGCGCGTCGCCCTGTGCCGCGCGCTGGTCTACCGCCCGCCGGTCATCCTCATGGACGAGCCGCTCGGCGCCCTGGACAAAAAGCTCCGCGACCAGCTCCAGATCGAGATCAAGACGATCCAGCAGGAACTCGGCTTGACCGTCATCTACGTGACCCACGACCAGGAAGAAGCACTGGTCCTGTCGGACCGCATCGCGGTGATGCGCAACGGCCTGATCGAGCAGTTCGACACGCCCAGGGAACTCTTCGAACGCCCCAGGACTCCCTTCGTCGCGGACTTCCTCGGCGCGGCCAACTTCCTGCCCGGCCGGGTTCTGCAGAACACCGACGCGCACACCGTGGTGCGCCTGGACCAGTCCGGCGGCCTGCTGAAGGCACGGCGCCACGACCTGGCCTCCGGCACCCCGGTCAAGGTCGCCGTCCAGCCGGGCCGGCTGCGGGCCTGCGCCCCGGACGACGGTTTCTGTACCGGCACGGTCGAGATCGCCACGTACGTCGGCACCCTGGTCCGCGCGGGCGTGCGCATCGACGGCGGTGACGCGCCACTGCTGCGCCTGGAGGTACCGGCCGGCCGCGGCCCCGTCACCGGCGAGCGGGTCGGCATCACCGTCGACCCGGAGGACGTCAACCTCTTCCCCACCGAACAGGGCGGGTGAGCCATGGCCGCCACCCTGACCGCCCACGCGCCCGCCCGTCCGCGCAAGCTCCTGGCCTCGCGCAAGACCCGCGTCGGGATCCTCTACGCGCTGCCGGTCGTCGTCTACCTGCTGGTGCTGTTCGTCTACCCGATCTTCAGCACGCTGTTCCTCAGCCTGAAGAACACCGACGGCTCGCTGACGCTGCACTGGTACGTCGACGCGCTGACCGGCGTCAACCTGTCCGTGCTGTTCACGACGCTGCGGATCTCCGCGGAGACGGCGCTGTTCAGCCTCGTCTTCGGGTTCATCCTGGCGAACGCGATATCCCGGCTGAAGCCCCTGTGGGCGGGCGTGGCCATGCTGATCGTGGTCGTGCCGCACTTCATCAGCGCCCTGGTGCGCACCTACGGCTGGATCATCCTGCTCGGCGACAAGGGCCTGGTGAACCAGGCCATGGCCGACCTGTGGGTCCCCGGGGCGCCGTACCAACTGCTCTACAACGAGATCGGCGTGGTCATCGGCACGACCTCGGTGATGCTGCCCTACACCGTGCTGCTGTTGTACGGCGTGATGCGCGGCGTGGACCGCCGGCTGCTGGCCGCCGCGGCCAGCATGGGCGCCGGACGCCTGACCATCTTCCGCCGGGTCTACCTGCCGCTGGTCACCCCCGGGCTGGCCAGTGCCGGACTGCTCAGCTTCATTCTCTCGCTGGGCTACTACATCACCCCGGCCCTGATGGGCGGCCCGAAGCAGACGATGATCGCCTCCCTCATCAACCAGCAGGTGATGAAACAGAACCAGTGGAACGGGGCCGCTGCCGAGGGCGTCATCCTGCTGCTGCTCACCTTCGCCGGACTGCTGCTGGTCAAGGTCATCACCTCGCTCGGCGCGAGCCGTAAGAAGAGGAGCGCGTCATGATGGAGCTGCGCAGAACCCTCGCCGGGCGGATCGCCCTGACCGTCATCGCCACCATGATCATGCTGTTCCTGGCGCTGCCGATCATCGTCATCATCGTCACCTCCTTCAGCAACAACGCCTTCGCCGCGTTCCCGCCGGACTCCTGGACGCTCGGCTGGTACAAGGCGCTGTTCGCCGACGGCAGCAAATGGCCGGCCGCGCTCTCACTGAGCGCACTGGTCGCCGCCCTGAGCACCGTGTTCTCGCTGATCATCGGCGTGACCGCGGCGACCGCCCTGACCCGCAGCGAACTGCCGCTGCGCTCGGCGGTCTACGCTCTGGTCCTCGGGCCGCTGCTCATCCCGCAGATCGTCACCGCGCTGGGCCTGTTCCTGCTCTTCGAACCGGCCTCGATGCTGGGCAGCCCGCTCGCCATCGCCCTCGGGCACACTGTGCTGGCCTCGCCGATCGCGGTGCTGATCCTGGTGGCGACTCTGCGCGGGATCGACGAACGGCTGGAGGACGCCGCCGCCAGCATGGGCGCCGGCCGCCTGACCGTCGCCCGGCGGATCACGTTCCCCCTGGCTGCCCCCGGGATGATCGCGGCGGCGATCTTCTCCTTCATCACCAGCTTCGACGAGTTCTACATCTCGCAGTTCCTGTCCTCGGTCGACACCGTCACCCTGCCGGTGCAGGTCTACAACTCCCTGACGTTCGACATCGATCCCAGCGTGACCGCGATCAGCGCGATCCTGATCGCCTTCGCGATCCTCGCCCTCGCCCTGGTGGCCCTGGTGCGCTGGCTCGGCTCCGGACGGCAGGACTCCCTGCTGTCGGTCGAGAACACGGCAGGGATCGCCGCCCCCGGAGGTGAGGCCGTATGACCGCCACCGCTCAGCGGCACCTGCTGCTGAACATGACCGCCAACGGATCGCTCGCGAAGCCCGGCAAGGACCTCTTCGTCGTGCGCCACGGCGAGGGCCCGTACGTCGACGACGCGGCCGGCAACCGCTACATCGACGGCCTGTCCGGGCTGTACTGCTGTCAGATCGGCTACTCCTACGCCGACGAGATCGCCGAAGCGGCCCAGAAGCAGCTGCGCGAACTCTGCTACAGCCCCCTGTGGTCGGATTCCGCGCACCCCACCGGCCTGGCTCTCGCGGAGCGTCTCGCCGCCCTGGCCCCCGACGGCATCGAGCACGTCTTCTTCAGCGGCGGCGGCGCCGAGGCGGTGGAGACCGCCTGGAAGATCGCCCGCAGGTACCACACCCTGCGCGGCGAGGCGGGCCGGATCAAGGCGATCGCCCGGCGCGGCGCCTACCACGGCCTGACCCTCGGGGCGCTGTCCTTCACGGACGACCCCGGCCTCACCGAGCCGTACGGGCCGCCCGCCGTGGAGACTCACTTCGTCGCCAACACCAACCGGACCGCCCTGCAACAGCCCCTCGACGAGGCGGCCTTCACCGCGTACCTGCTCGACGACGTGGAGGCCACGGTCCTCGCCGCGGGACCGGAGAGCGTCGCCATGCTCATCGCCGAGCCGGTGCAGAACCGGGGCGGCTGCATCACCCCGCCCACCGGCTACTGGGAGGGTCTGCGCCGACTGGCCGACCGGTACGGCTTCCTGCTGGTCGCCGACGAGGTCATCACCGCCTTCGGACGGCTCGGAGAGTGGTTCGGCGGCGAGTGCTACGGCGCCCGGCCGGACATCGTCACCGTCGCCAAGGGCATCACCGCGGGCTACGCCCCGATGGGCGCGACCCTGGTCTCGGACCGCGTCGCCGAGGTGATCAACCAGCCCGGCGAGGTCCTCAACCACGGCTACACCTTCAGCGGCCACCCGCTGAGCGCGGCCATCGCCCTGCGCAGCCTGGAGATCATGGAGCGGGACCGGATCCTGGAGAACGTCCGCGGCCACCAGGGCCACCTGGCCCGGCGCATGGCCTCCCTCGGCGAGCTGCCGATCGTGGGTGACGTCCGCGGCGCCGGATACTTCTACGCCCTCGAACTCGTCGGCGACCTCGACGGCGGCGGCTTCAGCGACACCGCCCGCGCCGCGCTCGTCGCCGACCTGATCCCGCGCCGGCTGCGCGAGGCCGGGCTGCTCGCCCGCGTCTACAACCGAGCCGCCCCGCTGGTGCAGATCGCGCCTCCGCTGATCAGCGACCGCGCACTGCTGGACCGTATCGCCGACATCATCGCGGACACCCTCGCCGAGGCCTCCGCCCGCCTCTGATCGACCATTTCGAAAGGAACGACATGTACTCCATCGGCCCCCTGACCGTCGCCCCCGGCGAGCGCGCCCAGGGTCTGATCCCGGTCGGCACCAGCAGCTACGGCGTGGAGCTCGGCATCCCGCTGATCGTCGTCAACGGCACCGAGGACGGCCCGGTCCTGTGCGTGGACGCCGGTGTCCACGGTGACGAGTACGACGGCCAGGAGGCCATCCGCCGCGTCCTCGCCGCGATCGACCCGGCCGGCCTGCGCGGCACCCTCGTCGGCATCCCCTGCATGAACACCCCCGCCTTCGAGGCGGCGGCCCGCACCAGCGGCCTGGACTACCTGAACCTCAACCGGATCTTCCCGGGTGACGCGGACGGCTCGTACTCGCTGCGCCTGGCCGCCACCTTCGTCGAGCAGGTCGTCCCCGCCATCGACGCCCTGGTCGACCTGCACACGGGCGGCACGTTCGGCGAGATCGCCCCGCTCGTCATCCTCCAGGGCGGCTACGAGGACCTGGCGACGGACCTCGCCCTCGCGGCCGGGCACGAGCTGGTCTGGAAGGGCGGCAAGTGGGGCGGCACGGTCCGCCACCCCACCCTCGCGGCCGGCAAGCCCGCCGTCACCATCGAGGCGGGCGGCGGCACCTACCGCGAGCAGAACGTCGCCCTGCACGTCCACTCGATCCGCAACATCATGCGCCGGCTCGGCATGATCGACGGCGAGGCGGAGCTGCGTGACAGCTACACGACCGTCTCCGGCACCTTCGCCCGGTCCGCCGCGGGCGGCTTCTTCCTCGGCCACGCCGAGCCCGGCGAGACCTGCAAGGAAGGCGACCTGATCGCCCAGATCGTCGACCACTACGGCAACACGCTGGAGGAGGTCCGCGCCCCGCAGGACGGCATCGTGCTCTGGGTGCGCCGGATCCGCACCGTGCGGCCGGGCGACGAGGTGGTCATCTTCGGTGAGGTGCAGGGAGAGATCCAGCCATGAGCGGTGAACTCCCGCTGACCGAGCTGCTGCTGATCGACGGCAAGCGGGCTCCCGCCGCCGACGGCCGGAGCTTCACGGTCCTCGACCCGTCGGACGGCACGGCCCTCGCCGAGGTCTCCCACGCCGGCCCGGCCGACGTCGACCAGGCGGTGGCGGCGGCGCGCGCGGCGTTCACCTCCCCCGAGTGGGCGCGGATGCGCGCCGCGGACCGGGGCAGGCTCCTCCTGCGCATCGCGGAGGCGATCCGGCGCGAGGGCGAGTGGCTGGCGCGTCTGGAGTGCCAGGACGTCGGCAAGCCGCTCAGCCAGGCGAAGGCCGATGTCGAGTCCGCCGCCCGCTACTTCGAGTTCTACGCGGGCATCGCCGACAAGCTCGGCGGCTCCACGATCCCCCTCGGATCCGGTCTGATCGACTACACCGTGCGCGAGCCGATCGGGGTCTCCGGCCAGATCATCCCGTTCAACTACCCGCTCCAGAACACCGCGCGGGGCTCCGCGCCGGCACTGGCCGCGGGCTGCACGGTGGTGCTCAAGCCCTCCCCGGAGGCGCCGCTCACCCCGCTGGAGATCGGCCGTATCGCACTGGAGTGCGGGCTGCCGCCGGGCGTGCTGAACGTCGTACCCGGCGACGGCGAGACCGGCGCCGCCCTCGCCGGGCACCCCGGCATCGACCAGGTCACCTTCACCGGCTCGGTGCCGACCGGCATCAAGGTCGCCCAGGCGGCCGCCGCCAACGTGGTGCCCTCGGTGACCGAACTGGGCGGGAAGTCGCCGTTCGTCGTCTTCGCGGACGCCGACTTCGACCTGGCGCTGAAGGCCGTCCTGGGCGCGTCGTTCAGCAACGCCGGGCAGATGTGCTCGGCGGGCACCCGGCTGCTGCTCCAGCGCGGCGCCGAGGAGTTCCTGGACCGCCTGGTCGAGAAGATCGCGGGCCTGCGCGTCGGGCCGGGTCTCACGGACCCGGACATCGGCCCGCTGGTCGCCGCCCGCCAGCGCGACCGGGTCCTCGGATACCTGGAACTGGCCCGGCAGGAAGGCGCCGTGGCGCGGGTCGGGGGAGGCGCCCCGGCGGCCCCCGAACTCGCCGACGGCTACTACGTCGAGCCGACCGTCCTCACCGGCCTGACCAACCAGGCCCGGTGCGCCCGCGAGGAGATCTTCGGCCCCGTCGTCACCGTCATCGAGTTCGACGACGCGGACGAGGCGCTGGACATCGCCAACGACAGCCCGTACGGCCTGTCCTCCTACGTCTGGACCCGCGACATCGACAAGGCGATGCGCCTCGCGGAGGGCATCCGCGCCGGCCAGGTCTACGTCAACGCCACCGGCGTCGGCACCGGCGTCGAGCTGCCCTTCGGCGGCTACAAGCACAGTGGCTGGGGCCGCGAGAAGGGCCTCGAAGCGCTGGCGAGCTACACGCAGACGAAGAACGTCTGCATCGGATTCGGAGACCGGTCATGAGGTATCGCACGCTGGGCGAACGCGGCCCGGCCGTCTCCGTGGTCGGCGTCGGCGGCAACAACTTCGGCTCCCGCCTCGACGAGGACGGCACGAAGGCCGTCGTCCACGCGGCCCTCGACGCGGGGATCACCCTGTTCGACACCGCCGACATGTACGGCGGGTTCGGCGAGAGCGGCGGTGCCCGCGGCGACGGTGAACGCCTCCTCGGCGCCGCTCTCAAGGGCCGTCGTGACGACGTCGTCCTCGCCACCAAGTTCGGCATGGAGATGGGCCCCGAGGCCGACCTGTACGGCCGGCGCGGAGCCCGCCCCTACATCCGGTACGCCGTCGAGTCCTCCTTGCGCCGGCTCGGCACCGACCGGATCGACCTGTACCAGTACCACGAGCCGGACGGCGTCACCCCGCTGGAGGAGACGGTCGCCGCCCTGCGGGAACTCGTGGCCGAGGGCAAGATCGGGTACATCGGCTGCTCCAACCTCCCGGCCGGGCAGCTCACCGACGCCTTCGTCAGCACCCAGGCCCGCTACCACCTGCTCGACCGCAGCGTGGAGAACGACCTGATCCCGGCCTGCCTGCGCCACGGCATGGGTCTCCTGCCGTACTACCCGCTGGCCAACGGCCTGCTCAGCGGCAAGTACCGGCGCGGTCAGCAGCCCCCGCCCGGCAGCCGGCTGTCCTGGCGTGAGGGCTGGCTCACCGACGCGGCCCTCGACCGCGTCGAGGCACTCACCGCGTACGCCGCCGAGCGCGGCCTGACCCTCCTCCAGGTCGCCGTGGGCGGACTGGCCGCACTCCCCGCGGTCGGCTCGGTCATCTGCGGCGCCATGAACCCAGCCCAGGTCACCGCCAACGCGGCGGCGGCCGACTGGATCCCCGACGCGGCCGACCTGGCCGCCCTCGACGCGATCGTCACGCCCGGCGAACGCGTCGTCTGAAGCCACCCCGTCCCCTTCTGAATCCGCGAATTGAGGCTAGACACCATGCGAGAGATCGTCACCTTCGACGCCTATGCCACCCTGGTCGACTTCCAGCTCGGCCCCACCACCCTGAAGGCCTTGGAGGACCGGCTGGATCTGGACAACCTCGATGTCGACGAGTTCCTCGACGACTTCCGCGTCATGCGCTTCCAGGCCGTCCTGGAGGCCTACCGCCCTTACCACGAGATCCTGCACTCCAGCCTGCGCAACGCCATGCGCCTGCACGGCCTGGAGTACCGGAAGTCCGACGGCGACGCTCTCGTGGAGGCCGTCCCCACCTTCGGCCCGTTCCCGGAGGTCCCGGACGCCCTGCGGCAGCTCAAGACCAAGTACGAGATCGCCATCATCTCCAACACCGACGACAACCTGATCGCGCGCAACGTCGAGAACATCGGCGTCGAGTTCGACTACGTCATCACCGCTCAGCAGGCCGGCGCCTACAAGCCGGACCGGCAGACCTTCGAGCACGCCTTCAAGACCATGGGCGTCGAGCCGTCCCAGGTCATCCACACCGCCCAGGGCTGGGAGTACGACCACATCCCGACGCGCGACCTCGGCCTGAAGCGCCGGGTGTGGATCAACCGCTACGGCCGCAAGGGCAGCGCCGACTACCAGCCGTACGACGAACTGCCCGACATGACGGGTCTGCCGAAGCTGCTCGGCTGCTGACAGCCCGGCGACACGGCGACACAGGACCGAGAACACGACAGGACGCACGCCATGAAGCAGATCCCCTACTGGCTCGACACCGCTCCCGCCCTGCCCGACCGTTCCGGCAAGGACCTGCCCGACGAGGCGGACGTGGTGGTCATCGGCGGCGGCCTCACCGGCCTGTCCACCGCCTACCACGCCGCCCGCAAGGGCGCCCGGGTCGTCCTCGTCGAGAAGGACAAGGTCGGCTCGGGCGCCTCCGGGCGCAACGGCAGCATGTGCACCCAGGGCCTCACCATCAGCCCCGGCGAGGCCCGCAAGCGCTACGGCCAGGAGCGCGCCCGCGAGCTGTACGACTCCTTCCGCGAGGCGGTCGACGTGGTCGAGGAGATCACGCGGACGGAGGAGATCGACTGCGACTTCCACCGGGCGGGCCGGCTCGGAGTGGCCTTCAAGCCGCAGCACTTCGAGTCGATGCGGGCCACCCAACGCGATCTGGCCGACAACTTCGGCCACGAGACGCAGCTCCTGACCCGCGATGAGCTGAAGTCGGAGCTGGGCTCGGACTACTACCACGGCGCCCTGCTCGACCCGCTGAGCGCCGCCCTGCACGTCGGCAAGTACGTCCACGGACTGGCAGAGGCCGCCGAACGGGCCGGTGCGGAGATCCACGAGCGGAACGCGGCCACCGGCCTCACCCGCCTGCCGGGCGGCGGTTTCGTGGTCGAGACCCTGAACGGCACGATCCGTGCCAAGCAGGTCATGGCCGCCACCGACGCCTACACCGACAAGGCGCTGCCGTGGTTCCGCAAGCGGCTCATCAACGTGGGCAGCTTCATCATCGTCACGGAGCCGCTCGGCGAGGCACGCGCCAAGGCGCTGATCCCGAACGGCCGCTTGGTGGTCGACTCCAAGAACATCGGCCACTACATCCGCCTCACGCCCGACAACCGTCTCGCCTTCGGCGGCCGGGCCCGCTTCGCCCCCTCCGACCCGGCCTCCGACGTCAAGAGCGGCGACATCCTCAAGCGGGAGATGACCGAGATCTTCCCGCAGCTCGCCGGGGTGCGGATCGACTACGTGTGGGGCGGCATGGTCGGCTTCTCCTGGGACCGCCTCCCGCACGCGGGCGAGGCCAACGGCCTGTACTACTCCATGGGGTACTGCGGCCATGGTGTCCAGATGGCCACCTACATGGGCCGCGCGGTCGCCGAGATGATGGACGGCCGCCCGGAGGCCAACCCGCTGCGCGGCCTCGGCTTCCCGAAGGTGCCGGTCCCCTTCTACAACGGCACCCCCTGGTTCCTGCCGTTCGGCGGCGCCTACTACAAGGCGAAGGACCGCCTGCGCTGAACAGCTCCGACACGGGGGACACAGCGGGGGCTTTCCTCCCAGCAGGGCGGGAGGCCCCCACGGTGTCCGCGTCTGACGCCCGGGTGTGGATCGATGTCAACTGATGACCCGCCAGTAGGTCACCTGTCCCGGGCCCTTGACTCGTGACACGGCAGTGGCCATTCTCGTCGCAGCTTTGGGCGAGGTCATGACAACCCGGCTCGTTCCCCGGCCTACGGGCCCCGGACGGCCGGTACGTCGTCCCCCGCCATCCCGCCGACCGAGGGACGTGGGCTGTGACCAGTGCCGGACGCCTGTACCGCGGACGCAAGAACGTCACCCTTGCGTCGCTCCTCCTGCTCGTGCTGGCCGTCGCGTTGGGCCCGACGCCGAGTTCGGCGGCCGGAGACGACTGGTGGAACCCGACCGCACGGCCCGCGCCGGACTCGCAGGTCAACGTCACGGGCGAGCCCTTCACCGGCACCGACGCCAAGGGCGAAGTGCGCGGCTTCGTCGACGCCCATGACCACATTTTCTCCAACGAGGCCTTCGGCGGTCGTCTGATCTGCGGAAAGCCGTTCTCCGAGCAGGGCGTCGCCGACGCGCTCAAGGACTGCCCCGAGCACTACCCGGACGGCTCGCTCGCGGTCTTCGACTTCATCACCAAGGGCGGCGACGGCAAACACGACCCGGTCGGCTGGCCCACCTTCAAGGACTGGCCGGCCCACGACTCGCTGACCCACCAGCAGAACTACTACGCCTGGGTGGAGCGGGCCTGGCGCGGCGGCCAGCGGGTGCTGGTCAACGACCTCGTCACCAACGGCGTCATCTGCTCCGTCTACTTCTTCAAGGACCGTGGCTGCGACGAGATGACGTCCATCCGGCTCCAGGCCAAGCTGACGTACGACATGCAGTCCTTCGTCGACAAGATGTACGGCGGGCCCGGCAAGGGCTGGTTCCGGATCGTCACCGACAGCGCGCAGGCCCGTGAGGTCATCGAGCAGGGCAAGCTGGCGGTCGTCCTCGGCGTCGAGACCTCCGAGCCCTTCGGCTGCAAGCAGATCCTGGACATCGCGCAGTGCAGCAGGGCCGACATCGACAAGGGCTTGGACGAGCTGTACGCGCTGGGCGTGCGCAGCATGTTCCTGTGCCACAAGTTCGACAACGCGCTGTGCGGTGTCCGCTTCGACTCGGGTGCGCTCGGAACGGCCATCAACGTCGGCCAGTTCCTGTCGACGGGCACCTTCTGGAAGACGGAGAAGTGCACCGGGCCCCAGCGCGACAATCCCATCGGCAACGCCTCGGCGCCCGAAGCCGAGAAGAGGCTCCCGGCGGGCCGGGAGGTCCCCTCGTACAGCGCTGACCCCCAGTGCAACGTCCGAGGACTCACCGAACTCGGCGAGTACGCCGTCCGCGGCATGATGCGGCGCGGGATGATGCTCGAGATCGACCACATGAGCGTCAAGGCCACTGGCCGGGTGCTCGACATCTTCGAGGCCAAGTCCTACCCCGGCGTGCTCTCCTCGCACAGCTGGATGGACATGGACTGGACCGAGCGGGTCTACGGCCTCGGCGGCTTCATCGCCCAGTACATGCATGGCTCCGAGGGCTTCGTCTCGGAGGCGAAGCGCACGGACGCCCTGCGCGACAAGTACGGCGTGGGCTACGGCTACGGCACCGACATGAACGGCGTCGGCGGCTGGCCGGCCCCGCGCGGCGCGGACGCCCCCGACAAGGTCACGTACCCCTTCAAGAGCGTCGACGGCGGCTCCGTCATCGACCGGCAGACCACCGGCGAGCGCACCTGGAACCTGAACACAGACGGAGCCGCCCACTACGGCCTCGTCCCGGACTGGATCGAGGACATCCGCCGGGTCGGTGGCCAGGACGTGGTGGACGACCTCTTCCGCGGCGCCGAGTCCTACCTCGACACCTGGGGGGCCGCCGAGAACCACGAGGCCCCGGGCAATCTCGCGAACGGCTCCGCCGCGTCGGCCAGTTCCTCGGAGTGGAGCCTGTTCACGAGCTACAAGCCGCAGCGGGCCGTCGACGGCGACGGTGGTACTCGCTGGGCGAGCGACTGGAGCGACGACCAGTGGTACCAGCTCGACCTCGGGTCCCCGCAGCTCGTCAAGCGGGTCACCCTTGACTGGGAGCGCGCCTACGCGAAGTCGTACCGTATCGAGCTCTCCACCGACGGAGTGAACTGGCGAACCGCCTCGTCCACGACAGCGGGCGACGGTGGTCTGGACACCGCGAGATTCGCCGGCACACCGGCCAGGTATGTGCGCATCCAGGGGCTGGAACGCGGCACCGACTGGGGCTACTCCCTCTGTGAGGTCGGTGTGCACACCGGCTGACGCCCATGAGCGGGGCTTCTGCTTCGGTTCCGAGCAGGAGCTGCCACGAATGAACACATGAATCACTCTTCATCTGTTCCTGTATGGTGGGAAGGCACGCGCCCCCGCCTGAAGGACCCCCGATGACCTCCACGCTCACGCCACAACCGGTCGAACGGGCCAAGCCCGCCCGCACCGGGGCCGCGCCCCGGCGGCGTACCCGTGTCCTCGCGCTCCCCGAGGCGCGCTGGGCCACTGCCGCCACCGTCTTCTTCCTGCTCGCGCTGCCCTTGCAGTTGACCGGCGCCCCCGCCTGGACTTGGGGCCCGCTCTACGCCCTGTCGTACGTCACGGGCGGCTGGGAGCCGGGCTGGGAAGGGCTCAAGGCGCTGAAGGAGCGCACCCTCGACGTCGACCTGCTGATGGTCGTCGCCGCACTGGGCGCGGCGTCGATCGGGCAGGTCATGGACGGCGCCCTGCTCATCGTCATCTTCGCCACCTCCGGCGCGCTGGAGGCGCTGGCCACCGCCCGCACCGCCGACTCCGTCCGCGGCCTGCTCGGTCTCGCCCCCGCCACGGCCACCCGGCTGACTCCGGACGGCGGTGAAGAGACCGTCCCCGTGGAGGAGCTGGCGGTCGGCGACACCGTCCTCGTCCGCCCCGGTGAGCGCGTCGGCGCCGACGGCCGCGTGCTGGACGGGGCGAGCGACGTGGACCAGGCGACCATCACCGGCGAGCCGCTCCCCGCGGCCAAGGAGCCGGGCGACGAGGTCTTCGCAGGCACCCTCAACGGCACCGGCGCCCTGCGGATCCGGGTCGAGCGCGACGCGTCCGACTCGGTGATCGCCCGGATCGTCCGGATGGTGGAGGAGGCGTCCGAGACCAAGGCGCCCACGCAGCTTTTCATCGAGAAGGTCGAACAGCGCTACTCGCTGGGCATGGTGGCCGCGACCCTGGCCGTCTTCCTGGTGCCGCTCGCCTTCGGCGAGCAGCTCACCGAGGCGCTGCTGCGCGCCATGACGTTCATGATCGTGGCCTCTCCGTGCGCGGTCGTGCTGGCCACCATGCCGCCCCTGCTGTCGGCCATCGCCAACGCCGGACGGCACGGCGTGCTGGTGAAGTCGGCCGTGGTGATGGAGCGGCTCGGCCAGGTGGACGCGGTCGCGCTGGACAAGACGGGCACGCTGACCGAGGGAAGCCCGCGCGTCACCGACGTCCGGCCGCTGCCCGGATCCGGCCTCGGCGAAGCCGAGTTGCTGACGCTGGCGGCGGCGGCCGAGCGGCCCAGTGAGCATCCGCTGGCACGGGCGGTCGTGGACGCGGCCCGCGAGCGCGGTCTCGACCTGCCGGGCGCGCAGGACTTCACCTCCGCGCCCGGCGTGGGAGTGACCGCCGTCGTGAACGGCCGAGGGGTCGCCGTCGGTGCCCCGGCCCGCCTGCTGGACGGCACCGGCAGCACGGTCACCGCCGTCGCCGGGGAACTGGAGGAGTCCGGCCGTACCGCCGTCCTGGTCCTGGTCGACGGCGCCCCCGCTGGGCTGCTCGGCATCGCCGACCGGCTGCGCCCGGACGCCGCCGCCACCGTCGCCGCGCTCACCACGCTCACCGGCACCGCCCCGACGCTGCTCACCGGCGACAACCCCCGGGCCGCCGCGCACCTCGCCGCCGAGGCCGGCATCGACGACGTGCGCGCCGGGCTGCTGCCGCAGGACAAGCTGACGGCCGTCCAGGAGATGGAGCGGGCGGGCCGCAAGGTGCTGGTCGTCGGGGACGGCGTCAACGACGCTCCCGCCCTGGCCGCCGCGCACACCGGCGTCGCCATGGGCCGGGCGGGCTCCGACCTCGCCCTGGAGACCGCCGACGCCGTGATCGTGCGCGACGAACTCGCGGCCGTCCCCACCACCGTCGCCCTGTCCCAGCGCGCGCGCAGGCTGGTCGTCCAGAACCTCGTCATCGCCGGTGTGTTCATCGCCGGCCTCGTCGTCTGGGACCTGGCCGGAAACCTGCCGCTGCCGCTGGGCGTCGCCGGCCACGAGGGCTCCACGGTCCTGGTCGGTCTGAACGGCCTGCGTCTGCTGCGGGAGGCGGCCTGGCAGCGGGCGGCCGCCGAGGGCACCGGCTGAGCTGTGGGCGGCCGTCCGTCAGCGTCCCCGCGGCGGGCCGCTGCTGGCACGCACGACCAGGTCCACGGGGACGAGCGTGTCGACTCGGGGCGGTGCTCCGGGGCCGTCGATGCGGTCCAGGAGGAGCCGCAGGGAACGGGTGCCGATCTCGGCGAAGTCGGTGCGGACGGTGGTCAGCGGCGGCAGGAGATGCGCGGCCTCGGGGATGTCGTCGTAGCCGACGACGCTGACGTCCCCGGGGACGGCCCGCCCGGACTCGTGCAGGGCGTGCAGCAGGCCCAGGGCCATCTGGTCGTTCGAGGCGAACACCGCCGTCACCTCCGGCCGCCGGGCCAGCCGGCGGCCCAGGTCGTAGCCGGAGTCGGCGCTCCAGTCCCCGGCGAGCGGGGCCGGGATGTCCGCACCGGCCGCCTGGAGCGTCGACTGCCAGCTCGCCAGGCGGTGGTCGGCGGAGGTCCAGCCCGCGGGGCCCGCGATGTGCCAGACCGTGGCGTGCCCGAGGCCGAGGAGGTGCTCGGTGGCCTTGCGGGCGCCGGTGCGGGAGTCGCCGGTGACCAGGGGCGTGCTGTCGTCGAGGGCGCTCTCCAGCACCACCAGGGGAGTCCCCACGTCGGTCTCCGCCAGGGCCCGGCCCACCCACTGCTGCGGGGCGATCGCGATGACGCCGTCCGCGCCCTCGGCCGACAGCCGGTTCACGGCCTCCACGACGGTGTCGCGGTCGGCCGTGTCGAGCGCGATGGAGCTCACCAGGTAACCGGCCTCCTGCGCCGCGGTGTTGATGGCCGTCAGGATGGAGGCGGGCCCGTACCGGGCGGCGTCGAAGGAGATGACCCCCAGCATCCGCGTCCGACCGCTGGCCAGCGACCGCGCGCTGCGGCTGGGCCGGTAGCCGAGCGTGCGCATGGCGTCCAGGACCGCCTCGCGCGTCTCGGGCCGGACGGCCGGATGGTCGTTGAGCACCCGGGAGACGGTCTGCTTGGAGACGCCCGCCAGCCGGGCCACGTCGGCCATCACCGGCCGCGCCCCCGCGAAGTTGCGCCTGCTGCGGCCCTTGGGGACAGGGCTGTCGGTGGCGCTCGGTGTCATGACGGGTGATTCCTCGGCGTCGGTTACGGCGGTCCTGACCCCGCCCGGCAGGAGCACAGCATAGGCCGGGCGGGGCCCGCGGGGTTCTCAGCCGGCCCGCACCGCCCACGAGCGCGTGACCACCCACTCGGCGTGCCGCACCCCGGCCGCCCGCCAGTCGTCACCCGCCTGCCCCGGCACATGCACTGGAGCGTCCGCGGCCAGCGGCAGCACCCTCAGCCGCAGGCCCCGCGCCCGCACCTCCTCCACCGGCAGCCGGTCCAGGCCGATGTCCCAGACCCGGCCCGAGTAGAACTGGTCGGCGACCAGGACGTCCCCCACGTAGGCCCGGGCCAGGTCTCCCGTCCAGCGCAGCCGCAGCAGGACACCGGCGGGCGCCCGAAGCAGGTCCTCCGGTACGTCGACGTGGTACTCGGCGGCCACCGTCTCCACGTACTTGTCCGCCGGCACGCTCGCCCGCCCCTGCACGCCGGTCACCGGCTCGGGCGCCGGACCGGCGGGCCTGACCAGGGTGACGGGCACCGCGGTGTCCGCGAGGGGCGCGGCCTCGATCGTGTAGCGGGTGAACACGCCGTCCGCAGCCACCCGCAGCTGTGCCTCCGCCACCCCGGGGACGGAATCCGGCGCGGGCAGCACCGCGAACGACGGCTCGGCGGCCGCACTGCGCAGCCGCACCTCGTCACCGTCGAAGACGACACCGTCCCCGCACAGCACCAGCCGCTCGGCTCCCCACGCGTCACCCCGGTAGACGGTACGGGCCGTGGCCGCGTCCAGGACCAGCAGCCCGACGCGTGAACCGTCGGCGGTGTCCACCTCGACCAGGGCGTCGGTGCCGGGCCGCACTCCGCTGACCAGGATCCGGCCGGCGATCGGCGTGACCTCCCCGGACGGTGTCGCGACGGACGCCACCGTGTCCGCGTCCAAGGCGAGTTCGGGTGCGATGCCGTCGGTCGCGGCCAACACCAGGACCGTACGTCCGCCCGCCTCGACGGTGCACACCGGCTGCGCGGTCGCCCACTCCAGCCGCAGCGCGGCCACGTCCAGCCGCAGGGGCCAGCAGAAGAAGGCGCCGGAGGGCACGGTGACGGGAGCGCTCGGCAGCGTCAGCGGCGGTGCGTCCGGGAAGTCGACCGTGAAGGCCGTGTCAGGGTGGTCGGGCAGCGGCTCGTGCGGCTGGTGGTTGGTCACGAACAGGAAGCCCGAGGTGCCGTCGGTGCGGACGGCCCAGCGCAGCGTGTCCCGGTCGTGCTGTCCGGCCGGCAGCCGCTCGGGCAGCACGGACTCCATGGGCGCGATCCGGTGCCCGAAGTCGGCCAGCAGCAGGTGCTGGAGACGCAGTTCGTGGTACGAGGGCCGCACCTGGCCGTACTCGCCGAGCGGGGCCTGGAAGTCGTAGGTCAGGACGGGCAGGTCGTTGGGGTAGCCGGTGGCGTGTGATTCCTGAAGGGACGTCAGCTCGCCGGGCGGGTTCGTGCCGCCGTGGAACATGTAGTAGCCCTGCCAGACCGAACCGCAGCCGATCTTGGTGAGCCCGAGTGCGCCCACGTCGGCGGCCTCGACCCGGGGGCGCCGGTGGTAGGCCACCGCCATGCCGCCGCCCAACTCGCAGGTGGCCCAGGGGAATCGGTCCGCCGGTAACGGGTCGGCGCCGCGCACGGTCGTGGGCCGCAGGTCGGCGCCGATGCCCTCGTCGTCGCGCTCGTGGGTGAAGAAGAAGTGCTTGCGGCAGGTGTCGGGCCAGCCGCCGTCCGCCTCCGTCCAGAACGCCTCCGGATAGCCGCCGTACAGCGGAAGCAGTTCCTCGCCCGGGAGCTGGACCCCGCCCCAGGCGGTCGACGTCCACAGCGGCGCGCTCAGTCCGGCCTCCTGGGCCAGGCGCTTCAGGGTGCGCAGATGGCCCGGCTGGTCGTAGAGCTCGTTCTCGATCTGGATCGCGACGATCGGGCCGCCGTGCGCCCGGTCGAGGCCGCGCAACTGACCGGCGATTTCCGTGAACCAGGTGCGCACGGGCTCCAGATAGGCCGGATCGTCGGTGCGCGGTGTGCAGTCGCGGGCGAGCAGCCAGTCGGGCAGGCCGCCGTTGCGCACCTCGGCGTGGCACCACGGGCCGATGCGCGGGACGAAGTCCAGGCCGTGGCGGGCGCACAGCTCGGCGAAGCGACGCAGGTCGCGGTCGCCGTCGAAGCGGATCCGTCCCTCGATCTCCTCGTGGTGGATCCAGATCACGTAGGACGCAATGGTGGTCACCCCGCCCGCCTTCATCTTCAGCAGCTCCTCCTCCCACTCCCAGGCCGGGTAGCGGGAGTAGTGGAACTCGCCGGAAACCGGGAACCAGGGGCGGCCGCCACGGGTGAGCCAGCGGCTCGTGACCCCGATCGGGTCGGGTACGCCCGGCGCGTCCGCGAAGGGCAGGTGGCCGGTCAGCGGGGGAGCGGAGGACTTGGGAACGCGCAGCCGGTGCGGGGTCACCACGTGTTCTCCGGGCCGAGGTCGGGCGTGTCGGTGAGCTGGGCGCTCGTGACGGTCGTGCCGTGCAGTTCCAGCAGGACCAGCTCGTTGCCGCCCGGCCGCAGCACCGGCGCGGGGATGTACAGCGTGTGCTGTGGGCCGCGGTTCCAGTAGCGGCCCAGAGGGAAGCCGTTGACCCAGGCCTGCCCCTTCGTCCAGCCGGGCAGGGAGAGAAAGGCGTCGGCGGGCGTGTCCACCTCGAAAGTGCCGCGGTGGAAGGCGGGCACGGTGACCGCCGCCCCGTCGCCCGGGGTGAACGGCACCGCGTCCAGGTCGTCCAGCGGCAGCGCGTGGCAGTCCCAGCCGCGCAGGACGGTGCCGTTGACGGAGACGGGCCCGAGCAGGCCCTTCGGGGCGCCGATGCGGGGCCCGTAGTTGACGCCGCCCATGTTCTCGACGAGCACCTCCAGCCTGGCTCCCGCGTGCGGGACGCGCACCGGCAGCGTCTCGTCGTGGCGCTCGCGCTCCAGGACACCGACGGGTGCGCCGTCGACGAAGACCTGGGCCCGGTCGCCGACGCCGCCGGCGAAGTGCAGCAGGCCGTCACCGGACGCGGGAAGGACGGTGCGGTAGAGCGCGTAGCCGGTGTGCTGCCCGAGCTCGCCCATCGTCACCGGGTCGTCGGTGCGGACGGGAGCGGCGAGCGCGCCGGCGAGGGAAAGCAGGGGGGCACGGCCGTCCAACTCGACCCCGACCGGCGGCAGTTTGGGCCCGGGAGCCGGGGCGGGCTCGTCGGGGACACCGACATGGCGGGCGATGACCTCGCGGAAGGCGTGGTACTTCGGGCCCGGGTCACCGTACTCGGTGAGCGCGGCGTCGTAGTCGTACGACGTGACGGTGGGTTCGTAGGCGTGCTTGTGGTTGGCGCCGTTGGTGAAGCCGAAGTTGGTGCCGCCGTGGAACATGTAGATGTTGACGGACGCCCCGGCGGACAGCAGCCGGTCCAGATCGGCGGCGGCGTCGGCCGCGTCCCGTACGTGGTGCGGCCCGCCCCAGTGGTCGAACCAACCGATCCAGAACTCCGCGCAGAACAGCGGGCCTTCGCTCCGGTGCTCGCGCAGCCGCCCGAGGTTCTGCTCGACGCGGCTGCCGAAGGTGCCGGCGGTCAGCACGCCCGGCAGGCTCCCGGCGGCCAGGTGCTCGGGGTCGGCCTGGTCGCAGGTGAACAGCAGCTCCTCGACGCCCCGGGAGCGGAACGCGTCGGCCAGGTGCTTCAGATACGCGCTGTCGTCGCCGTAGGCCCCGTACTCGTTCTCCACCTGCACGGCGATGACCGGACCGCCCGCCCCGGCCAGGTGCGGCCGGAGCGCGGGCAGCAGCAGGTCGAGGTAGCGGTCGACGGCCCCGGTGAAACGCGGATCGCTGGACCGCAGCCGGATGTCCGGGTCCGACGTCAGCCAGTCGGGCAGGCCGCCGCCGTCCCACTCGGCACAGATGAACGGACCGGGACGCAGCAGCACGTGCAGCCCCTCGTCCTGGGCGAGTCGGAGGAACCGGGGCAGGTCGAGGAAGCCGTCGAGCACGAGGGGCCCGTCGGGATCGGGCTGGTGGTGGTTCCACGGGATGTACGTCTCCACCGTGTTGAGACCCATCAGCCGCGCCTTGCGCAGCCGGTCGGACCACAGGCCGGGGTGGACACGGAAGTAGTGCAGCGCACCGGAGATGATCCGGAACGGCTCGCCGTGCAGCAGGAATCCGTCGGACGTCGTCGTCAGGGCGGGCATGCGGAGGCTTCCCTTCGGTATGCGGGCGGAAGTCGGCGGGAATCGGTGGGAGTCGATGGGGTGTTTCAGTGGGAGCGGGTGACGCGGATCAGCCAGAGCGTCGCGGCCAGGCACAGCGCCGAGACACCGCACAGCAGCAGGGGCACCGCGCGGACATCCGACCACTCGATGGCCTTGCCCAGCGCCGGACCCGCCACGACACCGCCGACCATGGACGCGGCGATGACGAGGGCACCGGCTCTGCGAGCCCGCGGGGCGGCCCGGTTCAGCCAGGGCAGCCCGGTGGGGAAGATCGGCGCGATGAACAGACCGACACCGGCGTACGCGTACGGCGCCAGCGCGGGCACGGACGCGGCGAGCAGACACACCGTCATGCCCGCGCAGGACACGGTGATGATCGCCTGGGCGGAGAAGCGCAGCGCGAGCGGCGCGACCAGGAAGCGGCCCACGGTCATCATCAGCCAGTACACGGAGGTGGCGGTGGCGGCGACGCCCGCGCCGTAGCCGACGGTCTCCAGATGCGTGGGCTCCCAGCCGCCGACACCGGCCTCGATGCCGACGTGCAGGACGTAGAGCGCCACGAAGACGGCGAGCACCGAGGCGAGGCTCCGCCGGAGGACCGCCCCACCGCTCGTCTCGCCACCGGTAGGAACGGGCGCGTCGTTCCGTACGCCCCTCAGACACAGCAGCAACGGCAGGTTGGCCAGGGCGAATCCGAGAAAGACGGCCGGGTAGTGCTCGGAGCCGACCACGCCGATCAGGGCGGGGCTGAGGATCGCGCCGATGCCGAAGTGGGCGTGGAGGATGTTCAGCATCGCGGTCGAACGGTGGCCGAAGCCCACGGCGAAGAGTTGGTTGAGCCCGTAGTCGATGCCGCCGAAACCGAGCCCGGCGAGCAGGGCCGCAGCCAGGGCGGTGGGCCAGCCGGGGGCCAGCGCGAAACCCGCCGCGCCGACCGCCATCAGCAGGTAGGAACTGCCGAGGAGGTGCCGGTTGCCGACCCGCCCGTAGAGCCGGTCGAACAACAGGACGCCGGCCACGCCACCGACGAAGTGGGCACTGAGCCCCAGCCCGGCGGCGGACGGCGAGAGCCCGAACTCCGCACGGAAGCCGGGGATCGCGGGCCCGTACAGGGCCTGCAACGCACCCATGAGCACGAAGCCCACGCAGGAGGCGACCGCGGCGGACCGGCTGAAGACCGGGGTGGACGGAGCGGGGGAGAGGGTGGTTGCGCGCTGTGCGGCGGGCTGGTCGGTCACGCGGACTCCGGGGTACGGCCGACGGCAGGGAATGGTGATGTTACCGGTAACATCCGGTCGGTCGACACCCTTTGGCGGCGCGAATGAGAAGCTCCGCGCAAGTTCCCCGCTGCTGTGACCACTCCTGTAATCGCGTGGTCAAGCTGGTGCGACGGCTGATCTAATGCGCGCGTGGAGACCTCCAGGAGCGACGAAACGCGTCCCGCCGCCGACCCCTGGGCCGGATACTTCGCCGAACGCGGACACCCGGAGGCCCGCCGTATCGGCGCCGGCGTCGAGGGTGTCGTCTACGGGCTGGGCGCCGGCCGGGTCGCCAAGGTGTGGACCGGCAGACCGCCGACCGAGCTCACCCGCCAGGTCTACGCGGACATCGCGGCACACCGCCTGCCCTTCGCCACCCCCGAGATCCTCGACGTCCAAGAGCACCAGGGCATCGTGGTGACGTACGAGCGTGAGCTGCCCGGTGTCCCGCTGCGGGGCGACTCGGCCCATGAGGAGTACGAGCGCGAACTGCCCGTCCGGCACAAGAACACGCTGCTCGCCGTCCTGCGCGGTCTGGCCTCGGTGCCGGGCACGGACGCGATGCGCCGGCTGACCGTCCAGGGCGACGACCGGCCCCTCTGGCAGGGCCACGACCGCTTTCAGGACGCGCTCGCGGCCCTGGTCGCCCGGGCCGCGGCCCGGCACGGCGCCGCCCTCGCTGCGCGGGTGCCCGACTTCGACGCCGGGGTCGAGCGCGCGCTGAACGCGCTGCGGTCGCTGCCCGACGCCCCGGTCACCGCGATCCACGGCGATCTCGTGCCGCCCAACATCCACGTCGACACGGCCGGCCGACCCGTCGCCGTACTCGACTTCGGCTTCTACACGACCGCGGGCGACCCGGCCTTCGAGGCGGCCGTCACCGCCGCCGTCTGCGACATGTACGGCCCGCACGCCCAGGAGCACACCGCGGAACTCACCCGGCTCTTCGCGCAGGAGCTCGGCTATTCACCCGCCGCCCTCACCGCCTATCAAGCCGCCTACGCCCTCACCACCTACGACCTGTTCGGCCTGGACGACAGCGACGGACACTTCCGGTGGTGTGCCGGGCAGTTGCGTCGCAACCGTGTATTCGGGCCGGCGTAACGGAAGGAAACATTCGACATGGCCGTCATCCACTCCACCTCGCTCCAACCGACCAAGCTGGAACTGCTCACCTCCTGGCTGCCCTCCCGCCCGTGGTACCGCGGTGGCGCGGCCGAACCGAGGCTCGCCAAGGCCGGCGGGTTCCGGCTGGACGACCCGCAGGGCGAGGTCGGGATCGAGTTCATCGTCGTCACCGACGCCTCCGGCCCTGACCCGACGACCTACCTGGTGCCGCTCACCTATCGCGGCGCCCCGCTCGACGGGGCGGAGCATGCCCTGGTGGGCACCATGGAGCACGGCGTGCTCGGGCGGCGCTGGGCCTACGACGGCTGTCACGACCCCGTGCTGCTCGCCCAGTTGGCGGCCTTGATCGAGGGGCGGGCGCAGGCGCAGGATCAGAACATCAGCGATGCCCACGACCGGGAGGTCGCCGCGTCCTACACGGGCGAAGGCCCCATCCCCACGGACTTCGTCACCACCGACGACCAGGACGGCACTCGGCTGACCGCCCCGCACGGCACGACCCTCCGCTTGCACAGGGTCCTGCGACCTGCCCCGGACGACCCGTTTCCGCCCTCCCGGGGAGCGACCGGCCAGGTCACCGGCTCCTGGCAGCTCCCGGACGGCACTCGCGCTCGCGGAGTGTTCGCCGTCTTGCACAACGGCCCCGGGCACAACCTCTGAGTCAGGAAGGCACCGCCATGGCCGTCGAACCCCCGCAGCGCCTCGCCCTCCTCGGCGGCGGCTTCTCCACCGACGACGACGGCCTCCTGGACGACTGGGTACTGTCCCGGGCACGCGCTTCCCGCCCCAAGGCGTGCTTCGTGCCCACGGCCAGCGGGGACGCGCCGGCCTACATCGAACAGTTCCGTACGGCGTTCCGGAGCCGCCCCGCCTGCGAACCCTCCGTCCTGCACCTGTTCCGCCGAGAGCTGGACGACGACGCGCTGCGCTCCTTGCTGCTCGCCCAGGACGTCGTCTATGTGGGCGGTGGCAACACGGCCAACCTCCTCGCGGTATGGCGAACCCACGGCGTGGACCGGCTGCTGAGGGAGGCCTACGACCACGGCACGCTGCTGTGCGGCATCAGTGCCGGCGCCAACTGCTGGGCCGAGGGCTCGCACACCGATTCCTTCGGGCCGTTGACGTACCTCTCCGACGGCCTGGGGCTGCTTCCCGGCTCCGTCTGCCCGCACTACGACAGCGAACCCGGTCGTCGACCCTCCTACCGCGCGGCCGTGGCAGCGGGACAGCTGCCGTCGGGCTGGGCGGTGGAGGACGGGGCCGGAGTGCTCTTCACGGCCGGTGTGCCGACGGAAGCCGTCACCCGGGCGCCGGGAGCCGGGGTGTACCGGGTGGAACCGGTCGGGGGCGGTGGCGTGAGCGAGCGTGCACTGCCGTGTCGGTTGCTCGGGGCTTCCCCGTAGGCGTTCCTGCACGCCGGCCGCATGGCCTGGGACGTCCTCGCCGGCCCGGCGGGTCGGCTGCGCCCGGCTCGGACTGCCCCACGGCCGCATCCCGCTGATCCCCTGAACCTCGGAATCAACAGGATTGCCTCGGGCACGATCGGGTACGCGAGCAGGACCGCGCCCGGGCCGGATCTTGTCCCGGGTGGGCCGCACGACCGCCGCTACCAGGGAATCTGCCATGGAGACACCCGCAAACGACCCCACGCCCACGCCCGCCCAGCGGGCTCTGGACGTCCTCGCCGACAACACCGAGGACGCGGCGGCTCTGGACGCGCTCGCCAACAGCGACGTGCTCATCCCCGTGCCCGACGACGCGAACGACGCCGACGCCGCCAACCCCTCGGCGGTGGCACTGCCGGTGCTGGAGCAGCCGGGCGGCGAGCCGGTGGTGCCCGTGTTCACCTCCGAGGTGGAGATGGCCGGGCTGCTGCCGTTCGTCTCCCGTTACCGCCTGGTGCCGCTCGGCGCCCTGGCCGCCCAGTGGCCGGCCGACGACCTGTCGCTCACCATAGACGGCAGCTCGGAGCACCGCCTGACGCTCACCTCGGAGGGAGTACGCACCCTGCTCGCACGTCCGTAAGCCGAGTGGGCCGGGCCCGGGCCCGGGCGGCTTACGCGCCCAGCGTCCGGGCCAGCGCGGCCCGCTGCACCGGCAGTACCTCCGCGTGCAGGTCACGGCCCTTGGAAGTCAGGGCCACCCACACGCCGCGCCGGTCCTCCATGCACACCGAACGCGTCACCAGCCCGTCCTTCTCCAGCCGGGCGATGAGCCGGGACAGCGCGCTCTGGCTCAGATGAACGCGCCCGGCCAGGTTCTGCACCCGGCACTGCTCGCCCTCCTCGGGCGCCGCGGTCGCAAGGATGTCCAGGACTTCGAAGTCGGACGCGCCGAGGCCGTGCGGATGCAGCACGCGGTCGATCTCGCACATCGTGCGCGCGTGCGCCGACAGGATGTCCCGCCACCGTTCCTCAAGCCGCGCACCAGCCGTTTTCGACGCCATATGTGAACGGTAACACCGGTGCGGTGTTCCATGACTGTGCATGAAGTACGCGTCCCTCGCCGGGGAGCGGGAGCTTACGTCGACTCCCGTTTGACCAGTTCCGTCGGCAGGATCACCGCCGCCGGATCCTCGCCCCCGATCTGCGCGAGCAGCACCCGTACCATCTCGGCGCTGATGCGGTCGTAGGGCTGCCGGATGGTGGTGAGCTGGGGCCGGGCGGCGAGCGCGGCGGAGGAGTCGTCGAAGCCGCCGACCGCGACGTCCTGCGGCACGCGCCGCCCCGCCCGCTCCAGCGCCGTCAGGACGCCCTGAGCCATCAGGTCGGAAGCGACGAACACCGCGTCCATGTCGGGCGCCCGGGCGAGCAGCCGCTCGGCGCCCGCCTCGCCGCTGGCCCGGCTGTAGTCGCCGGAGACGATGAGCCTCTCGTCGATCGCGAGGCCGGCCTCGGTGAGGATCTCCTTGTAGCCGGCGAGGCGGTCGACACCGCCGGGGGAGTCCAGCGGACCGGTCACGATCCCGATGCGGCGGCGGCCCAGCGACAGCAGGTGGCGCACCATGTCGCGGGCGCCGTCCCGGTCGTCCGCAGCCACGTAACTCACCTTGGAGCCGCGCCCCATGGGCTTGCCGCACTGGACGAGGGGTACCCCCGCCTCGCGCAGTTCCTCGGCGACGGGATCCGCGGAGTGGCTGGAGACCAGCAGCACCCCGTCGACGTGCCCGGCGGTGATGTACCGCGCGATGCGCCGCCGTTCGTCCTCGGTGCCCGCCAGCATCAGCAGCAGCGGGATGTCGTGCGCGGCGAGCGCCTGGGTGCAGCCGCGCAGCAGGACGTTGAAGTTGGGGTCCTCGAAGAACCGCTCCTGCGGCTCGGTGAGCAGGAAGCCGATCGAGTCTGACCGCCCGGTGATCAGGGAGCGGGCGTGCCGGTTGACGACGTAACCCGTCCTGCGGATGGCCGCGTTCACCGCCTCCTGGGCGGCGGGGCTGACGTAGTGGCCGCCGTTGAGCACACGCGAGACGGTGCCGCGCGAGACCCCCGCCTCGCGCGCCACGTCGTGGATCGTGGGCGGCCTGCGCCTGCCCCCCGCAGCGTTCATGGTCATGACTTTACGGCTCCGGAGAGCAGATCCAGACTCCAGAACCGCTGGATGACCAGGAACAGCGCGACCAGCGGGAGCACCGCGAGGAACGCGCCCGTGATCACCAGCGTGTACAGCGCCGGAGTGTTGGCGCCCTGCTCCAGCAACGTGAACAGGCCGAGGGTGATCGGGAACTTCTCGTCGTCGCTGAGCATGATGTACGGCAGCAGGAAGTTGTTCCAGATCGCCACGAACTGGAACAGGAACACCGTCACCATGCCGGGGATCATCATCGGCAGCGCGATCCGCGTGAAGATCCGCCACTCGCTCGCCCCGTCCATCCGGCCGGCCTCGACCACGTCGGCGGGCACCGCGGCGGCGGCGTAGATCCGCGCGAGGTAGACGCCGTACGGCGACAGGATCTGCGGCAGCAGCACGGACAGGTAGGAGTCCGTGAGGTCGGCCTTCGCCAGCAGCAGGTACTGCGGGATGGCGAGGATCACCGGCGGCATCAGCACGCCCGCCAGCAGCACGTTGAAGATCGTCTCGCGGCCCCGGAAGCGGTAGATCGCCAGCGCGTAGCCGCTGATCGCGGACACGCACGTCGACAACAGGGCGCCCAGACCGGCGTACAGGGCGGAGTTGCCCATCCACGACCAGTAGACGCCGTCGCGGTAGGCGCTCAGGTCCCGGAAGTTGTCGGCGAAGCCCGTGCCGGGCAGGAACGTGAACGTGGAGAACAGCTCACGGCCGGACTTGGTGGCGGCGATGACCACCCAGGCCACCGGCAGCAGGCAGTAGATCGCGCCCAGGAGCAGCGTGGCCGTCGGGATCAGGGCGATCCGGCGGCGCAGCGGCGGGCGGCCCTGGGCGGTACCGGGCGCGGTGCCCGCCACGGGCTGGGAAACGGTAAGGGAACTCATCGAGCTGCCTCCTGCTTCTGACGACGGTTCGCGGCTCGCAGGAAGCCGAAGGACAGCAGGAGGGTGGCGAACGCGATGATCACGGCCTGCGCCGCGGCGCCGTAGATGTCACCCTCGCCGAACGCGTCCCGGTACACCTTCATCAGCGGACTCCACGTCGTGGACACGGAGTTGGTGAGCGGCTTGAGGGTGGTCGGCTCGTTGAACACCTGGATCGTCGCGATGATCGAGAAGAAGAAGGTCAGCACCAGCGAGGGCGCCACCATCGGGATCTTGATCCGCAGCGCGATCTGCAGCGGGGTGGCGCCGTCCAGCTTCGCCGCCTCGTGCACCTCCGCCGGGATCGCCTGGAGCGAGGTGTAGATGACGATCATGTTGAAGCCGGTGCCGCCCCAGACCGCGATGTTCGACAGGGCCAGATACAGCGGCCCGCCGTCCAGCAGGTCCGGCTGCGGCAGCCCCAGCTTGTCGAGCACGAAGTAGAAGGGGCTGACGTCCGGCAGGTACAGGAAGCCCCACAGCAGCGCCGCCACCACACCGGGGATGGCGTACGGCAGGAAGATCGCGAGCCGGGTGAAGGGGGCCAGCCGCACCTTCTCGGAGTCCAGCATCAGCGCGAACAGCAGGGCGAGGCCGAGCATGACCGGGACGACGATGCAGCCGTAGCCCAGCACGCGCAGCGCCCCGTTCACCAGCTCGCTGTCGGTGAGAGCGTCGGTGTAGTTCTCCAGGCCGGCCCAGACCTCCTTGCGGGCGCCGGAGCCGAGGCCGAGGCCGGAGACCTTCACCTTGCGGAAGCTGAGCCAGAGCGCGTAGCCGATGGGCAGTGCGAAGAACAGTGCGAACAGGATCGTCGCGGGGAGGAGGAAGCCGTACGGGGCCCCCTTGACCCCGTACGACTGCCGGCGTGCCGTGCTTTTCACTCCGCGACCTCGAAGCCCTGCTTCTTCATGTCGGCCACGGTGTCGTCCTGCATCTTGTCGAGCGCGGCGCCGAAGTCCGACTTGTTCTTCGCGGCAGCGCCGAAGGCGTCCTTGAACGTGGTGTAGGCGACGTTCACGTTGGGGCCCCAGGCGGACGGCGCGGTGGTCTCCGCGATGTCGGCGGCCTTGGAGTAGAAGTCGGCCTGGTGGGAGAAGTAGGCCGGCGGCTTGAGGAAGGCGCCGCTGGTCTGGGCGTTCTTGGCGGCCGGGTAGATGCCGCTCTCCTTGGCCAGCGCGTTGAGGGCGTCGCTGTCGGTGTTCAGCCAGGCGGCGAACTTGGCGGCGGCCTCCTGGTGCTCGGAGTCCGTGGTGACGGCGGTGGAGGAGCCGCCCCAGCTGCCGGTGCGGTTCTCGCTCGCGGACCACTGGGGGAGCGGGGCCATGGCCCACTTGCCCTTGGTGTCGGGGGCCGCCGTGGTCAGCGTGCCCGGGGCCCACACGGCGCTGACCCAGGCGATCTGCTTTCCGGTGTTGAGCGCCTTGTTCCAGGCCGGGGTGTACATCGGCTGGTTGTCGATGGCGCCTTCCTTGACCAGGCCGCCCCAGAACTTGGCGACCTTCTGCGTCGCCGCGTCGTTGATGGCGACCTTCCACTGGTCGCCGGAGGTCGTCCACCACTTGGCGCCCGCCTGCTGGGCGAGGCCCGCGAAGAGGCCGGAGTCGTTGGCGGAGAAGGTCGTGAGGTCCTTGTCGGGGGCGGCCTTCTTCAGCTCGCGCGCGGTCTTCGCGAACTCGTCCCAGGTCGTCGGCACCGTCAGGCCGTACTCCTTGAACAGGTCCTCGCGGTAGTAGAACATCATCGGCCCGATGTCCTGGGGGACCGCGTAGACCGCGTCCGTGCCGAGCGTCGTCTGCTGCCAGACGCCGTCGGCGAACCTGTCCTTCGCCTCGCCCACGTTCTTCGAGATGTCCGCCAGGGCGTCGTTGCTGACGAGCGTGGGCAGCGCCTGGTACTCCGCCTGCACCAGGTCGGGCGCCTTGCCCGCCTTGTGCGCGGTGAGGATCTTGGTGACGAGGGTGTCGCCGGACGCCTGCTTCTTCACCGTGACGGTGATCTGGTCCTTCTTGCCCGGCCCCTTGTTCCACAGGTCCACGACCTTGTCCATGCCGGGCGTCCAGGTCCAGTACGTCAGCGAGACCGGCCCCGACTCGGTCTCGCTGTCCCCGGAATCCGAGCCGCAGGCGGCGAGGGCGGTGGCGCCGAGCGCTATGGCGACGGCGGATGTCACGAGGCGGCGGCGCTTCGTGTACGGCATGGATCTCTCCCCTGACCTGGGGTCCTCGCCTGCTGCGAGAACCTGCCATGCTTCTGTGAGCGTTCACAGTAGAGAAACATCCCGGACACTTGTCAATGGTTGTTGCTGTGCGGTTATGTTGGGCTCCGCACTGCGCCGCTGTGTGTGCACGTTCCCATTTTGATCGACCGACCGGGAGACCATCCATGCCGGAGACCACCCCCAGGGGCCTCACCAGGCTCGCCTTCGGTGGGGACTACAACCCCGAGCAGTGGCCGGAGAGCGTCTGGCAGGAGGACGTCCGGCTGATGCGGGAGGCCGGCGTCACCATGGTGAGCGTCGGGATCTTCTCCTGGGCGCTGCTGGAGCCCTCACCCGGCCGTCACGACTTCGGCTGGCTCGACCGGCTCCTGGACCTGCTGCACGACAACGGTGTCCGCGTCGACCTCGGCACCCCCACCGTCGTCCCGCCCGCCTGGTTCTACCGGGCCCACCCCGAGGCGCTGCCCGTGACCGCCGAGGGCGTGCGCTACGAGTTCGGCTCCCGTGCCGCGATCTGCCACAGCAACGCGGACTACCGTGCGGCCGCCGCGGCCATCACCACGAAGCTCGCCGAGCGCTACGGCGACCACCCGGCCCTGGCGATGTGGCACGTGCACAACGAGTACGGCGTCCCCGTCTCGGCCTGCTACTGCGACTCCTGCGCCGCACACTTCCGCCGCTGGCTGGCGACGACGTACGGCACGGTCGACGCGGTCAACGAGGCCTGGGGCACGGCCTTCTGGGGCCAGCGCTACGCGGACCTCGACCAGATCAACCCGCCCCGGCTCACCCCCGCGGCCGTCAACCCGGGCCAGGCGCTGGACTACAAGCGGTTCGCCGACGCCACCATGCGCGAGAACTTCGTGACGGAGCGGGACATCCTGCACCGCCTCTCGCCGGGCGTCCCGGTCACCACCAACTTCATGACCGCGCTGAGCCAGTGCGACTCCGTCGACTACTGGGCCTGGGGCCGCGAGGTCGACATCGTCACCAACGACCACTACCTGATCACCGACGGCCGCCGCACCCACGTCAACCTGGCGATGGCCGCCGACCTCACCCGCTCCGTCGCGGGCGGCGCCCCCTGGCTGCTGCTGGAACACTCCACCTCGGGCGTCAACTGGCAGCCCCGCAACCCGGCCAAGGCCCCCGGCCAGATGGCCCGCAACTCCCTCACGCACGTGGCGCGCGGCTCCGACGGCGCCATGTTCTTCCAGTGGCGCCAGTCCCGGCGCGGCGCCGAGAAGTTCCACTCGGCGATGGTCCCGCACGGCGGCACCGACACCCGCGTGTGGCGCGAAGTCGTCGAACTCGGCGCCGCCGTTGACGCGTTGAGCGAGATCCGCGGCACCCGCACCGAGGCCGACGTGGCCGTGCTGTGGGACTGGCACTCCTGGTGGGCGCAGAACCTCGACTGGCGCCCCAGCGTCGACCACGACGCCCGCGAACGCGCCGACGCCTTCTACGAAACCCTCTACGACCGCCATCTCACCGTCGACTTCGCCCATCCGGAAGCCGACTTGTCGAGGTATCCCCTTGTCGTCGTACCGGCCCTGTACCTGATGACGGAGGCAGCCGGGCGCAACCTGAAGGCCTACGTCGAGAACGGCGGCACGCTGGTCGTCTCGTACTTCTCCGGCATCGTCGACGAGCACGACGCCGTCCACGAGGGCGCCTACCCGGGCCCGCTGCGGGACGTCCTCGGCCTCACCGTCGAGGAGCTCTCACCGCTGCTGCCCGGTGAACGGGTGAGCGTCACCGGCCCCGACGGATCCGAGCTGGGCGCCGACGTGTGGACGGAGTTCGTGGTGCCGCGCGGCGCCGAGACCGTCCTGACGTACGCCGACGGGCTGACCGCCGGGCGGCCCGCCGTCACCCGGAACCGCCTGGGCGAGGGCACCGCCTGGTACGTCTCCACCCGGCTCGGCGCCGACGGCCTCGACGCGCTGCTCGGCTGGGCGGCCGAGGACGCGCGGCTCGCCCCGCGCGCCGACCTGCCCCGGGACGTCGAAGTGGTGCGCCGCACCGGCGAGTCGGGCACGTACCTGTTCGCCGTCAACCACACCGGCTCGGACGCCAAGGTGCCGCTGGAAGCCGACGGCACCGAACTGCTGACCGGTGAACGCGCCGCGGGCCGGCTGGCGGTCCCGGCCGGAGCCGTCCGGGTCGTCCGGCTCGACGGCTGAAACGACTCCCTCCGCCCGTGCGAGCCGCACGAGCCGCGGGCGGAGGGGCCCCTCACCCGCCTCCTGGTGAGGGGCACCCCCAACCTCCACGTCGAAGGGACGACGGACGACGATGTTCCATCCCAGACGCACACTCAGAACCCTGCTGCTCCCACTCGCGGCGGGGCTCGCCCTCACGGCCCTGCCCGCCACGAGCGCACACGCCGCGAGCACCCTCACCAACGGCGGCTTCGAGGCCGACGGTGCGGGCGCGGCCGCCCCCAGCGGGTGGTCCGAGTACGGCTCGACCGGCGCCTCGTTCGTGGAGGCCGGCGGCCACGGCGGCAGCTACCGCCTCAGCCACTGGGCCTCCGCCGCCTACAAGGTGGAGACGTACCAGTACCTGTCCGGTCTCACCAACGGCGCCTACAAGCTCACTGCCTGGGTGCGCTCCGGCGGCGGGCAGAAGTCCGCGTACATAGCGCTGAAGAACTGCGGGGGCGCCGAGCAGCGCACCGACCTGCCGGTCTCGGCCAGTGGGTGGATCCGGATCGTCGTGCCGGTCAATGTGACCAACAACCAATGCACGATCAGTGTCAACAGTGACGCGAACGCCGACAACTGGATCAATGTCGACGACCTGACCTTCACGTCGGGCACGTCCGGTACGTCGATCAAGGGTGCCGACATCTCGTCCCTGCCCAAGAGCGAGGCCAAGGGCGGCGTCTACCGGAACAGCTCCGGCACGTCCGGCGACGCCCTGGCGATCCTCAAGTCGTCCGGCATGAACTACGCACGCGTCAAGGTCTGGGTGAACCCGGCCGATGGCTACAACAACAAGGCGCACGTCCTGGCCCTGGCCAAGCGCGTCAAGGCGCAGGGCATGAAGCTGCTGGTCGACTTCCACTATTCGGACTTCTGGGCCGACCCGGGCCGCCAGGACAAGCCCGCCGCCTGGGCCGGACACTCGTACAGTCAACTCAAGACGGACGTGTACAACCACACGTACGACGTGTTGAACGCCTTGAAGGCGCAGGGCACCACCGCCGACATGGTCCAGGTCGGCAACGAGATCAACGGCGGCATGCTGTGGAACGAGGGATCGACGTCCAACTGGTCCCAGCTGGCCGGTCTGCTCAACTCCGGCTACGACGCGGTCAAGGCGGTCAACTCGTCCACCACCGTCGCCCTGCACCTCGCCAAGGGCGGTGACCTCGCCGGCACCCGCTGGTGGTTCGACAGCGCGCGTTCCAACGGCGTGAAGTTCGACGCGATCGGCCTGTCGTACTACGGCTACTGGCACGGCACGCTGGCCGACTTCCAGACGACCCTCGACGACGCGGCCTCCCGCTACGGCAAGCCGGTCTTCGTCGCCGAGACCGCCTACCCGTTCCGCCTCGACAGCGATGACTCCCACGAGAACATCATCGACACCAGTGCCGAGCTGGTCTCCGGCTATCCGGCGAGCGTGGCCGGCCAGACCCGGTGGATGAACGACGTGGCGAGCATCGTGGAGGCCGTCCCGAACGGCCGTGGCCTCGGCATCTTCTACTGGGAGGCGACCTGGACCGCGGTGAACGGCAACGGCTGGGACCCCACCGACCCGTCCTCCGGCAACGCCTGGGAGAACCAGGCGCTGTTCGGCTACGACGACCGGGCTCTCTCGTCGATGTCCTGGTTCCGCCACCGCTGACCGCACGAGGGGAGGGGGCCCGGCCGCACGCACGCGGCCGGGCCCTCACCCGTTTCCGAACTCACTTGTGACATAAGGCAGTTCGGTATCGGTCAACGATGCCGAGTCCCGGACGCGGGGAGTTCAGCTGCGCAACAGTGGGAAGAGGCGGTAAGAGGACGAGAGCCGCGAGGCAGGGGTACGACATGCTGAGGACTCCCACGGACGAGACGCGCCTGCGCATCCTGGCCTGGCTGAAGGAACCCGGCCCCGCCGCGGCCGGCGTCACCGCGGACGCCGTCGCGGAGAGGTTCTCGATGCCCCACCCGGTCGCCGTCACCCACCTCCGGCTGCTCCAGGCCACCGGCATGCTGCGCACCAGCCGGTCCGAGGGCCGCGTGCACTACCACCGCGACGAGATGCGCATCGCCGAGGTCGCCCGAATGTTCGAGAAGGGCTGGTAGGCCACCCAGTACACCCCAGTACGACCCGGTGCAGCGGGATCCCCTCGAGGTGAAGGACACGCGCGATGAACCGCCCCACGGCACTCGTCCCACGCCACTACCTCGCGGTGGGCCACGGCCCCGAGGACGTGGTCGCCGATCCGCGCGGCCGGGTGCTGACCGGCCTGGCGGACGGCCGCATCCTGCGCCTGGAGGGCATAGCGGACCCGGTGACGACCCGTACCGAGGTGATCGCCGAAACCGGCGGCAGGCCGCTCGGGCTCGAACTCCTCCCGGACGGCGACCTGCTGGTGTGCGACGCCGAACGCGGACTGCTGCGCGTCGACACCGGCGACGGCACGGTCCGCATCCTCGCCGACGCGGTGGCGGGGGAGCGGCTGCGGTTCGCCAGTAACGTCGTGTCCCTCTCCGACGGCAGCATGTACTTCACCGTCTCCAGCCGCCGCCACCCCCTGGGCCACTGGATCGGCGACATCGTCGAACACACCGGAACGGGACGGCTGCTGCGCCTCGCCCCCGGCGCGGACAGCCCCGAGGTGGTGCTGGACGGCCTCCAGTTCGCCAACGGGCTCGCCGCCGGAGCCGACGAGTCCTTCCTCGTCGTCGCCGAGACCGGCGCCCGCCGGCTCACCCGCTACCGGCTCACCGGACCCGGGGCCGGCCGCAGCGAGCCCTTCGCCGAGAACCTCCCGGGCATGCCCGACAACCTCTGGCGCGGCACCCCGGACGGACCGATCTGGGTCGCGCTGGCCGGACCCCGTGTCCCCGCCCTCGACCTGCTCCACCGCAGCACGCCCGCGGTCCGCCGCGCCGCCGCCCGCGTGGCCGTACGCGCCCCCTTCCGCCCCACCGGCACGATCGCCGTCCTGGCCTTCGACGACGAAGGCCGCGTCGTCCACCACCTGGCCCGCCGCCACTCCGGCTACCGGATGGTCACCAGCGTCTGCGAAGCGGACGGGCACCTGGTCCTGGGCAGCCTCTGGGAGCCGGGCGTGGCGGTCTGCGAGCCGCCCGCCCCGACGTGACGCCGGTTCGCCACCGGGGTTAACCTGAACCCCGGCCGCGACACCACTCGCGGCGCGGCGGTGGGGCCCGCCGTACCCGAACCGCGGCACGGACGCCGCCAACGGTCCCTACTTGCGACGGCACGCGCCCGCACGACCCCGGGCCCCGGCGAGTAGGAGACGTACGACCATGACGGCCCCCGAGGCGGAAAGCCTCCGCATCCAGCCCTCTTCCCCGCACCCGCCCGCCTGGCGTGCCCAGGCGCCGGTCGTCGCGGTGGTGGCGCTCGGCGGGGGAGCGGGGGCCGCGGCCCGGTACGCGGCGTCCCTGTGGTGGCCCTCGTACCCGGGAGGCTTCCCCTGGACGACCTTCTGGGTCAACGTCGCCGGCTGTGCCGTGATCGGCGTGTTCATGGTGGTCATCACCGAGGTCCGGGCCGCCCACCGTCTGGTCCGCCCCTTCTTCGGCACCGGCGTCCTCGGGGGTTTCACGACCTTCTCGACCTACGCCGTCGACATCCAGAAGCTGGCCGACGGAGGCCACCTCCGCACCGGTCTGACCTACCTCGCCGCGACCCCGCTCGCGGCGCTCACGGCGGTGTGGCTCGCGGCCTGGTCGACCCGCCGTGCCCTGAAGTGGAGGCAGCGATGACGCGGCTGACCGGCAGGGCCCTGCGCCTGACCGTCTTCGTCGGCGAGAACGACACCTGGCACCACAAGCCCCTCTACTCGGAGATCGTCCACCGGGCGCACGCGGCGGGCCTCGCGGGCGCCAGCGTCTTCCGGGGCGTCGAGGGCTTCGGCGCATCCTCGCTGATCCACACCTCGCGGTTGCTGTCCCTGAGCGAGGACCTGCCGGTCGCCGTCGTGATAGTCGACACCGAGCCACGGGTCCGGGCCTTCCTGCCCCAGCTCGACGAACTCGTCACCGAGGGCCTGGTGACCCTCGACGACTGCGAGGTCATCCTCCCCCAGTCTCGGCTTCGCTCGACCGGGGGCACCCCCACCACCGGCCGGGATGACATCCCGGGCGAAACGGACGCGAAGGGTAAGAGGTCGTTGTGAACTGGTTGCTGGTCGTCGGGGGCGCGATGGTCGGCGCGCCGCTGCGCTACCTCACCGACCGCGCGGTGCAGTCCCGGCACGACTCCGTCTTCCCCTGGGGCACCTTCGCGGTGAACGTCACCGGCTGCCTGATCCTCGGCCTGGTCACCGGAGCCGCGGCCGCCGGTGCCGCGAGTTCCCACCTCCAGCTTCTGCTCGGCACCGGCCTGTGCGGGGCCCTGACGACGTACTCCACCTTCTCCTACGAGACGTTGCGGCTGGTGGAGACGGGTGCCCGCGGCTACGCCGTCCTCAATGTGACGGCCGGCCTGGCTGCCGGACTGGCGGCGGCGTTCGCAGGGGTCGCGCTCGCCGGAGGGTGAGACCGGCTCTCGCCCGGGTGTAGTAGGACTGGCCCCCACCGGTCCCGCCTCTCCCCGCACAGAACTGGATCCCATGAGCGTCATCAGCGTCGGTCAGGCCGTCGTCCTCGGAGCCGTCGAGGGGGTGACCGAGTTCCTGCCCGTCTCCTCCACCGGCCATCTGAAGATCGCCGAAGGGCTCATGGGCATCCCCGTCGACGACAACGCCGTGATCGGGTTCTCGGCCGTCATCCAGGTCGGCGCGATCGCCGCGGTGCTCGTGTACTTCTTCAAGGACATCGTGCGGATCGTCTCCGCCTGGGGACGGGGTCTGGTCGACCGCGAGGAGCGCCACCACCACGACTACAAGTTCGCCTGGTGGGTCATCTGCGCGACCGTCCCGATCGTCGCCGTCGGACTCGCCGCCAAGCCGCTCATCGAGGGCCCGCTCGCCTCGCTGTGGGTGGTGGCCGGCTCGCTGATCGTCGGCAGCGGGGTGATGTGGGCAGCGGACCAGATGGGCCGGCACAAGCGCGGCGAGGACGACACCTCGTTCAAGGACGCCATGCTCGTCGGCAGCTCCCAGATCCTCGCCCTGCTCTTCCCCGGCTTCTCCCGCTCCGGCGCGACCATGTCCACGGCGCTGATCCTCGACCTGGACCGCGTCGCCGCCACCCGGCTCTCCTTCTTCCTCGGCATCCCCGCCCTGACCGGCGCCGGCCTCTACGAACTCAAGGACGCCCTGGGCACCGGCGTGGGCGCGGCCCCGCTCGCCGTCGGCACGATCGTGTCCTTCGTGGTGGCCTACGGCTCCATCGCCTGGCTGCTGAGGTACGTCGCCAAGCACTCCTTCAACGCCTTCGTGATCTACCGGATCGTCGTGGGAGTGCTGCTGTTCGGCCTGCTCGGAGCGGGTGCGCTGCACAGCTGACCGGTGGCAGGGGCCAGGGGGCCCAAAGCGTGAACGCGCGCTTCCGGCTCCCTGAACCCTTCCTTTCGGGCCCTTGACAGGTGCCTGCCGCGCCCCCCAGGATCACCACCGTGAACCTGTCAGACAGCCGGACAGCCGGACAGCCCGTGCGTCGCGTCAGCGCCATGGAGGCGGTGCTGGCGCATCTGCGCGACGCCATCGAGCGCGGCGACTACGCGATCGGCGACAAGCTCCCCTCCGAGGCGGAACTGTGCCGCACCCTGGAGGTCTCCCGGCCCGTGCTGCGCGAGGCGCTCAGGGCGCTGCAGACCATGGGCCTGACCGTCTCCAAGACGGGCAAGGGCACCTTCGTCGTCGCCAGCACCGTCGAGGACCCCACCTTCGGCGACTACTCGGCCAGCGACCTGCTGGAGGTGCGCCGCCACGTCGAGATCCCGGTCGCCGGGTACGCGGCCCGGCGCCGCACCCCGGAGAACCTCGACCATCTGGCCCACCTCCTGGACCGGATGGAACAGGAGACGGACACCACCGCCTGGGTGGCGATGGACACGCTGTTCCACCTCGCCGTGGCCGAGGCGGCCCAGAACCCGGTCTTCCGCCGGGTCATCGAGGAGATCCGGGACGCGCTGGCCCGCCAGTCCGCCTTCCTCAACGAGCTGGGCGGCCGCCGCGAGCAGTCCAACCGCGAGCACCGGGCGATCGTCGAGGCGCTGATCGACGGTTCCGAGAACGACGCGGTGGAGGCCATGGCCCACCACCTCGACCGGGTCGAGACGACCCTCACCGACATCGTGCGTTCCCCGCGCACGGAGACCCCCACGGAAGGCGGACCCGAGGCGTGAGCGAGCAGTCCCTGCACGAAGGCGTGCAGAAACGTTCCGGCCATGTCGATGCAGGAGACGCGGGCTACAGCAAGTCCCTGAAGTCCCGGCACGTCAACATGATCGCCATCGGCGGCGCCATCGGCACCGGCCTCTTCCTCGGCGCCGGCGGCCGCCTCGCCGACGCCGGCCCCTCCCTCTTCATCGCCTACGCGGTCTGCGGCCTCTTCGCCTTCCTCGTCGTGCGCGCCCTCGGCGAACTCGTGCTGTACCGGCCCTCCTCCGGCGCCTTCGTCTCGTACGCCCGCGAGTTCATGGGGGAGAAGGGCGCCTACACCGCCGGCTGGATGTACTTCCTGAACTGGGCGACCACCGGTATCGCCGACATCACCGCCGTCGCCACCTACACCCACTACTGGGGCATGTTCTCCGACATCCCGCAGTGGGTGATCGCGCTCATCGCGCTGGCGGTCGTGCTCACCGTGAACCTGATCTCGGTGAAGATCTTCGGCGAGCTGGAGTTCTGGTTCGCGATCATCAAGGTCGGCGCGCTCGTCGTCTTCATGTGCATAGGCATCTTCCTGCTGGTCACCCAGCACCCCGTCGACGGCCACCACCCGGGCCCGTCCCTGATCAGCGACAGCGGCGGCGTCTTCCCGCACGGCCTGCTGCCCATGCTGCTGATCATCCAGGGCGTCGTCTTCGCCTACGCCTCCGTCGAGCTGGTCGGCGTCGCGGCCGGTGAGACCGAGAACCCCGAGAAGATCATGCCGAAGGCGATCAACTCGATCATGTGGCGCGTGGGTGTGTTCTACGTCGGCTCGGTCGTCCTGCTGTCGATGCTGCTGCCGTGGAACAAGTACACGTCGGGGGAGAGCCCCTTCGTCACGGTGCTGTCCAACATCGGTGTCCCCGCGGCCGGCGGCGTGATGAACCTCGTCGTCCTGACCGCCGCGATGTCCTCCCTCAACTCCGGCCTGTACTCCACCGGCCGCATCCTGCGCTCCATGGCCATGGCCGGATCCGCGCCGAAGTTCACCTCCGTGATGAGCCGCAGTCAGGTGCCGTACGGCGGCATCCTGCTCACCAGCGCCATCTGCGTCCTGGGCGTCGGCCTCAACTTCGTCGTGCCCGCCGAGGCGTTCGAGATCGTGCTGAACTTCGCGGCGATCGGTATCCTCGCCACCTGGGGCATGATCATGATCTGTCACCTCCTCTTCTGGCAGAAGACCGAGAAGGGCGAGCTGACCCGCCCGGGCTACCGGCTGCCGGGCTCCCCCTGGACCGAGATCGTGACGCTGGCGTTCCTCGCCTCCGTCCTGGTCCTCATGTACGCCGACGGCGGCGCGGGACGCACCACCGTGCTGTGCCTGCCGCTGATCGTCGGGGCACTGGTCGCCGGATGGTTCGCCGTCCGGGGCCGTGTCGCCCGCAAGTCCACGACCGGAGCCGACGCGTGACAGACGCGCCGCTCCACGAGAAGCAGGCAGTGATGTACAGCAGTTCCCTCGCGGACGCACCCCTGGTCCGTGAACCCGTCCACGCCCCCGTCGCCCACCTCATACGCGGCGGAATCGTCGAAGGCATCCACTACGGCTCCGTCGTCGTCCTCGGCGCCGAGGGAGAGGTCCAGCTCCAGATCGGAGACATCGAGGCCGCCTTCTACCCCCGCTCCGCGCTCAAGCCCGTCCAGGCCGTGGCCATGGTCCGGGCCGGGCTCCCGCTCGACGGCGAGCTCCTCTCCCTCACCGCGGCCAGCCACTCCGGCGAGGAACGCCACCTCGCCGGTGCCCGGCGCATCCTCGAACTCGCCGGGCTCACCGAGGACCACCTGCGCAACGTCCCGGACCTGCCGTTCGACCCGGTCGTCCGGGACGCCTGGGTGCGCGAGGGGCGGCTGCCCTCACGGCTCGCGCAGAACTGCTCCGGCAAGCACGCGGCCATGCTCTACACCTGCATGCTCAACGGCTGGTCGCTGGAGGACTATCTCGACCCCGGCCACCCGCTCCAGCAGGCCATCGCCGAGATCGTCGAGGACCTCACCGGGCAGCGCATCGCCGGGGTGACCGTCGACGGCTGCGGCGCGCCCCTGTTCTCCCTCTCCCTGCACGGCCTCGCCCGGGCCGCCGCGCGGATCGCCACGGCCGCGCCGGGCACGCCCGAGGCCCGCGTCGCCGACGCGATGCGGGAGCACGCGGAGATGGCTTCCGGCTCCGGCCGGGATGTCGCCGCGCTGATGCGGGCCGTGCCCGGGCTGCTGACCAAGGACGGCTTCGAGGGCGTGCAGGTCGCTGCGCTGCCGGATGGCCGGGCCGTGGCGGTGAAGATCGCCGATGGTGCGAATCGGGCGCGTGTGCCGGTGGCTGCCGCCGCGTTGGCCCGGGCGGGCGTCGATCCGGGGCTGCTCACGGAGTTCGCAGGCGAGCCGCTTCTCGGAGGCGGCCGGGAGGTCGGGCGTGTGCGGCCGGTGCGTGCGCTGGATCCGGTTCCGTCTGTGGCCTCCGCGTAGCGCTGCGCCGAACCGATGGGGGGACTGCGGGTTGTCGCCGGGCTGACGGCCGTCTGTGGTTGATCGCGCAGTTCCCCGTGCCCCTTGGGGCATTCACCCTCACCCCCTCAGAAGAAGAGGACCCTCACCCTCATGACCGCCGCCACCCGCTCCGAACACGACCTGCTCGGCGACCGTGATGTTCCCGCCGAGGTCTACTGGGGTGTGCACACCCTGCGGGCCACGGAGAACTTCCCCATCACGGGCATGCCCATCTCCGCCTACCCGCACCTGATCGACGCACTGGCCGCCGTCAAGGAGGCCGCCGCCCTCGCCAACGAGGAACTCGGCCTGCTGGACCCGAAGAAGGCCGCCGCGATCGTCGCCGCCTGCCGGGAGATCCGCGACGGCGAGCTGCACGACCAGTTCGTGGTCGACGTGATCCAGGGCGGCGCCGGCACCTCCACCAACATGAACGCCAACGAGGTCGTGGCGAACCGGGCGCTGGAACTGCTCGGTCACGCCAAGGGCGAGTATCGGTACCTGCACCCGAACGAGGACGTCAACCTCGGCCAGTCCACGAACGACGTCTACCCGACCGCTGTCAAGATCGCGACGGTGTTCGCGGTGCGCGGGTTGCTCGACGCGATGTCCGTCCTCCAGGACGCCTTCGCCCGCAAGGCCGTCGAGTTCCGCGACGTGCTCAAGATGGGCCGTACACAGTTGCAGGACGCGGTACCCATGACGCTGGGTCAAGAGTTCTCCGCGTACGCCGTCATGATTGACGAGGACCGGTCCCGTCTTGCCGAGGCCGTCCAGTTGATCCATGAGATCAACCTCGGCGCCACGGCGATCGGCACCGGCCTCAACGCCCCCGCCGGATACGCCGAGTCGGCCCGCCGCCACCTCGCGGCCATCACCGGCCTGCCGCTGGTGACGGCGGCCAACCTGGTCGAGGCCACCCAGGACTGCGGCGCCTTCGTCCAGATGTCCGGCGTGCTCAAGCGCATCGCGGTCAAGCTCTCCAAGAGCTGCAACGACCTGCGGCTGCTGTCCTCCGGCCCGCGCGCCGGGCTCGGCGAGATCAACCTGCCGCCGGTCCAGGCCGGTTCGTCCATCATGCCCGGCAAGGTCAACCCGGTGATCCCCGAGGTCGTCAACCAGGTCGCCTTCGAGGTGATCGGCAACGACGTCACCATCACCATGGCCGCCGAGGCCGGACAGCTCCAGCTCAACGCCTTCGAGCCGATCATCCTGCACTCGCTGTCGGAGTCCATCACGCACCTGCGTGCCGCCTGCCTCACCCTCGCGGAGCGCTGCGTGGACGGCATCACCGCCAACACCGAGGCGTTGCGCGCGAGTGTCGAGAACTCCATCGGCCTGGTCACCGCCCTCAACCCGCACATCGGCTACACGGCCGCCACCGACATCGCCAAGGAGGCCCTCGCCACCGGCCGGGGCGTGGCCGAACTCGTCCTGGAGAAGGGCCTGCTGCCCGCCGAGACGCTCGCCGGCCTGCTGCGCCCGGAGGTCCTGGCCGGCAGCGGCCCGGCTCCGGCGGCCTGACGTACGCGAGCGCACCGGGACCGGCACGGAGGGACAATCGGGATCATGACGTCGTCGACCACCTTCCAGCCGGTCCTGGAGCGCATCGCCGAGGAGATCGAGCGGACTCCCGGCCGTGGCCGGGCCGCCGACTACATCCCGGCGCTCGCCGCCCGCGACCCGCGCAGCTTCGGCATGGCCGTCGCCGAGCCGGACGGCACGGTGTACGGCGTGGGGGAGTGGCGGCGGCCGTTCTCCGCGCAGTCCATCACCAAGGTCTTCACCCTCGCCCTCGTCCTGGCCCGCGAGGGCGACGCCCTGTGGGAACACGTGGGCCGCGAGCCCTCCGGCAACCCCTTCAACTCCCTGGTGCAGCTGGAGTACGAGAACGGCATCCCGCGCAACCCGTTCATCAACGCGGGCGCCCTCGTCGTCACCGACCGGCTGCACACCCGGACCGGCGACGCGTCGGGCGAACTGCTGGCGTTCCTGCGGGCGGAGAGCGGCAACGAGGACCTCACCTTCGACAAGGAGGTCGCGGCCTCCGAATCCGCGCACGGCGACCGCAACGCCGCGCTCGGCCACTTCATGGCGTCCTACGGCAACATCGACAACCCCGTACCCGTCCTGCTCGACCAGTACTTCCGGCAGTGCTCGATCGCGGCGTCCTGCGCCGACCTCGCCCTCGCCACCGCCTTCCTCGCCCGGCACGGCATCCGCGCCGACGGCACCCGTCTGCTCAGCCTCAGCCAGGCCAAGCAGATCAACGCGATCATGCTGACCTGCGGCACGTACGACGCGGCGGGCGACTTCGCCTACCGCGTGGGCCTGCCCGGCAAGAGCGGCGTGGGCGGCGGCATCATCGCGGTCGTCCCGGGCCGCTGCACACTGTGCGTGTGGAGCCCGGGCCTGGACGAACGGGGCAACTCGGTGGCGGGCGTGGCGGCCCTGGACAGATTCACGACACTGACCGGACTGTCGGTGTTCTGACAGGAATTCCCGTCCGCACATCACCGAACCGGGCAGATGCTCTCCGGCCCCCGCCGGCCCTCACCTGATCACCGCCCGGTCACACTCCCGCTTCCCTCCAGAGGGCTCCACGTCGCCGTGAAGCCACCCCGCGTTGACACGCTGCCCGAGTGTTGGCCATGGCTTTCCCCGTCGATCTCCGCCGCTGCCAGATACTCGGTCTGGCCGGTACCGCCTTCCTCGCGGCAGGCGGTGAGACGGCCGGAGCCCTGCCCGTACGGGACCTCCTCCACCCGGCCTCCGCGCGCGCCGCCCTCGGCCTGGTGGGGGTGTACTTCGGACTCGTCCTGCTGATCGCGGCCTGGGCGCTGCTGGGCCGGCTGGTCCGTGGACCGAGACCGCCCGCTCCCCGCGCCCTGCTGCTCGTCCTCGCCGTCTGGGCCGCCCCGCTGCTGCTCGCCCCGCCGCTGTTCAGCCGGGACGTGTACAGCTACCTCGCCCAGGGGGCTATGGTCGACGCACACATGGACGTGTACGCGCACGGCCCGTCCCGCCTCGGCGGCCCGCTCGCCGACGAGGTCGCCCCGCTCTGGCGGCACACCGGCGCCCCGTACGGCCCGGTGTTCCTCACCGTCGCGGCGGCCCTGTCGGCGCTGACGCGCGATCAAGTGCCGGCCGGACTGTTCGGAATGAGGCTCGTCGCCCTCGCCGGCGTGGCCCTGATGGCGGCCGCGCTGCCCCGCCTCGCCCGCCACAGCGGTGCCGACCCGGCCGCCGCGCTGTGGCTGGGCGCCCTCAACCCGCTCGTCCTGCTGCACCTGGTCGCGGGCGCCCACAACGACGCCGTCATGCTGGGGCTGCTCGGCATCGGCCTGGTGGCGGCGCTCGGCCGGTGGCCGTTCCTCGGCGCCATCCTCGTCACGCTCGCCGCGCTGGTCAAGGCGCCCGCCGTGCTCGGTCTTGCCGCGGTCGTCGTCCTCCAGGTCCGCGCGGGCCGCGATACGGCGAAGGCCCTCGTGACGACCGCCGTCGCGGCCGCGGGGACGACCGTCGCGGCCACGGCCGCGGCGGGCACCGGATACGGCTGGATCGGCGCCCTGACCACCCCCGTCTCACCCCAGAACTGGGCCCTGACCACCCTGCTCGGCCGCGCCACCCGGGCCCTGCTGGAACACCTCGGCAGCGATCTCGCGCCCCTGGCGATCCCCGCCTGGCACACGCTGGGCGTCGTGGCGGCCGGGGTCGCGATCGTCCTGATATGGCTCCGGCTGCGCCCGCGACCGGTGTACGCGCTGGGCCTGAGCCTGGCGGCGGTGGCCGCGCTCGGCCCGGCGATCCGCCCCTGGTACGCCCTGTGGGGCCTGTTCCTCATCGCCGCCGCCGCGCCCAGCACCTCCGTACGCCATCGCATGGCGGCCGTGACCGGCGTGCTCGCGCTCTGCGTGCTGCCCAGCGGCGGCCCGGCCGACACCGGGCAGCTCGTGCTGGCCGTCTCCGGCGGCGCACTCGCGGTCGTCGTGCTGTGGCAGGCCCACCAGGCCGAGCTGGCCCCGGCGCTGGGACGCACGGCATGACCCCGGCCCCGCCGCGCACCGACCGCGGACGACTGCTGCTCGTGCTCGCCCTCGCCACGCTGGTGACGGTCTTCACCGCGACCGTGCCGCTGCTGCGCGACTGGTTCGATCTGCGCGTCTACTACGGAAGCATCGACAACTGGGTCCACCACGGCGGCCGCATCTACGACTACCGGGTCCCCGGCACGCCGTACGGCTTCACCTACCCGCCGTTCGCCGCCGTCGTCATGCTGCCGATGGCCCTGCTGGACCTCCATACCGCGATCGCCGCCGCCCTGCTGCTCAACCTGGCGGCCCTGGTGCTGGTCGTGCGGCTGCTCGCGGGGCCGGCCTGGCGGCGCCACGGCTGGTACGGCTGGGCCCTGACCGCCTGTGCCCTCGCGCTGTTCGAACCGCTCCGCGACACCCTCAGCTTCGGCCAGGTGAACCTGCTGCTGCTGGCTCTCGTGCTCACCGACGCGGCACTGCTCGCCACCGGACGCACACGCTGGGCGGGCATCGGCATCGGGCTCGCGGCCGCGATCAAGCTGACGCCGGCGTTGTTCATCGGTCTGCTGCTGGTGGCCAGGAGGTGGCGCGCGGCGGCCGTCGCCACGGTCGTCGCGCTCGGTGCCACGGCCCTCGCGGCATCGGCGGACCCCGACGCCTCACGCTTCTACTGGACCGAGGCGCTGTGGGACACCAACCGGGTGGGCCGCCTCGGCTACGTCTCGAACCAGTCGGTGCAGGGCATCTTGGCCCGGCTGGGCGAACCGGACCGGGCGGTGTGGGCGGCGGCGGTTGTGCTGCTCCTCGGCGTGTGGGCACTACGGGCCCGCCGGGCCGTCGCCGCGGGGGACTGGACGGCGGCGTTCGCCCTGACCGGCCTCGCCGCCTGTCTCGTCAGCCCGATCACCTGGGTGCACCACCTGGTGTGGCTGCTGCCGTCCTTCGCCGTGCTGATCCGCACCGGGCACGTCCGGATCGCGGCCGCTCTGTACGCGGTGCTGTGCACCAGCGTGGTGTGGCTGTGGTTCGACGACGCGTCCGGCGTCGACGGGTTCCTGGGCAGCAACGCCTACGCCTGGATCACCCTGGGCCTGCTGCTGTGGCTGCCGGCCGGTCAGCAGCCTCCGGACCGGCGGACCGGCAGCCGCAGCACGAGCACCACGACCGCCGCACCCAGCCCGGCGGCACCCGCGATCAGCCCCGCGTTCGTCCAGCCGGAGCCGGCCTCCTCCGGCACGGCGGCCGCGACGGCGGGCGGAGTCTTCGCCGCCGGTGGGGCGGCAGCCCTCGACGCGTCGAGCGAACCCACGGGATCGACCCGGCTGCCCGCCTTGAACCCCCAGTCGAGCAGCGAGCGGGCCTCCTCGTACACGGCGGAGCCGCCGCCCTCCTGAGGGTTCATCACCGTCACGACGAGGGTGCGCCCCTCCCGCCGCGCCGCCGCGACGAGCGTGCTGCCCGCCTTGCTGGTGTAGCCGTTCTTGATGCCGATCAGCCCCCGGTACGGCTTCACACCACGGGCGCCGCTCAGCAGCCGGTTGGTGTTGCGGATCGGGTACGACCAGCCTCCGCCGCCCGGGAACCGGGCCTCGACGGTGGCGCAGTACCGCGCGAAGTCGGGGTTGCGCAGCCCGACCCGGCCGAAGACCGCCAGATCGAACGCCGACGACACCTGGCCCGGCGCGTCGTAGCCGTCCGGGGAGACCACGCGCGTGTCGCGGGCGCCGAGGGACCGGGCCTTGGCCTGCATGCGCTCAGCCGTGGCCCGCCAGCCGCCGTTGAGTTCGGCCAGGACGCGCACGGCGTCGTTGCCGGAGTTGAGGAAGACCCCCCGCCACAGGTCGTCGACGCGGTAGGTACGGCCCTCGGTGAGCCCGACCAGGCTGCTGCCGGCTCCGATGCCCCGGAGTTCCTCCTCGCGGACCGTGTGCCGGATGCCTGCCGGCAGCGTGTGCAGCACCGTGAGGGCGAAGAGGGTCTTCAGGGTGCTGGCCGGGGGCAGCCTGCGGTGCGCGTTGTGGGCGGCGAGCACCTCGCCGGTGCGGGCGTCGGCCACCAGCCAGGACAGCGCTGAGGTCTCCGGGAGGCGGGGCGCCCCGGCGCGCGGGCGGACCTGCGTGCCGGGCCGGTACAGCAGCGAGGGGTGCGGGGCCGCCGCCCTCGGCCCGGCCGGCGGACTGGGTTCCGCCCGGCCGGAACTGGCCGCCGCGGCGGGCATCAGGGCCAGAAGCCCTGCCGCACAGAGCGCACAGGCGGACACGGCCACCCGGGAAGAGAATCCGATGATCATACGATCAACGTAGAAACGGATGTGCTCCGTGCCGCGACGACCGGGCCGGACACCACGCGCGAGCACCCGGATGCCGCACGTGCGGCCGGCGGTGGCCGTGATGATCGCGACGCCGGCGCAGGCGGAGATGAACGTCCGGGCGGGTGGCGGAGCCGGCCGACGTGACAGCCGCGCCTCAGCCCGAGGGCAGCGTCGGCTGGATGCGCCGCAGGAACGTCGCGTTGTCCGGAGTGTCGCGCAGGCGTTCCAGGAGGGTCTCCAGGGCGCCCTGCCCGTCCCGGTTCTGGAGCACGCGCCGCAGTCCGTGCACGGCCGTCAACTCGGCCGGGGGCAGCAGGAGTTCCTCGCGACGGGTGCCGGAGGGAATGATGTCGACGGCGGGGAACACGCGGCGGGAGGCCGGCTCGCGGCTCAGGCGGAGCTCCATGTTGCCCGTGCTCTTCAGCTCCTCGAAGTAGAAGTCGTCGGCCCGGGAGCCGGTCTCCACCAGTGCCGTCGCGAGGACCGTGAGGGAACCGCCCTCCTCGGCCGACCGGGCGGCGCCGAAGAACCGCTTGGGGCCGGTCAGCGCGGACGCGTCGACGCCCCCGGTGAGGATGCGCCCTCCGGAGGCGGCCGCGTTGTTGTGCGCCCGGCACAGCCGGGTGAGGGAGTCGAGGAGGATCACGACGTCCTCGCCCGCCTCGACGAGCCGCTTGGCCCGCTCGATCACGAGCTCGGCGAGCGCGATGTGCTGCTTGGCGCTCCGGTCGAAGGTCGAGGCGTACACCTCGCCCCGCACGCTGCGCCGCATGTCGGTGACCTCCTCGGGCCGCTCGTCGAGCAGCAGCACCATCAGCCGGCACTCGGGATGGTTGCCGGTGACGGCGGCCGCGAGCTGCTGGAGGATGACGGTCTTGCCGGTCTTGGGCGGGGCCACGAGAAGCCCGCGCTGGCCCTTGCCGACCGGTGTCATCAGGTCGACGACCCGACCGGCCAGTCCGGCGGCCGGGTGTTCGAGGCGGAGGCGCTCGTGCGGATGCAGGGGCGTCAGATCCCGGAAGTGCCGACGGCCGCGCAGTTCAGCGGGCGTACGGCCGTCGACCCGTGCGACGTCGGTGAGACCGCGCCGGTCGCCCAGGGCGCCCTCGACGAGGTCGCCCTTGCGCAGGCCGTGGCGGCGGATCAGGGCGGGGGAGACCGCGGGGTCGCTGGGTGCGGGCAGGCAGTTCTCGCCGCGCAGGTGACCCTTCCCGCTCGCGTCGATGTCGAGGACGCCGAGGGCGGTCCGGGGCTCGGTCTGCTGCTGGGCTGGGGTGTCGAGTGTGGTGGTCATGGTGATGTGTCCTTTCACGGACGGCAGGCATGGGACATGCGAAGGGAAGGGGAGAGAGCCGCGAGGGGAGGGGCCTGGGGCACGCCTCCGGCGGCGGGGAACAGCACCTGGGATACGACAGAGCACGTCAGGTGCTGGAAACGATGGAGAGAAAGGGAGAACCGCACCGGCGCCCACAGAAGGGGCGTACACAAGTGCTGTCCGCAGGCTACCACCCGACGGTGCGCCGGGGGAGAGAGATGCGCGTCAGCGCGTGGCCAGCAGGCCGTACAGCAGCGGGATCCGCGGCGCGGTCAGCCGCCACCAGCCGGACTCCGTACGGACCATCTGCGGCCAGCGCGGCCAGGGAAGTTCGTCGCTTTCCCGCAGCCGCCGAACGGCCAGTCCCGCTGCCGTCAACGCGTTGACGACCTCTCCTGTTCCGTGCATCCACTCGTAACTGTCCGTGGCGCCCTCGACGGCCGGTCCGTCCGTGTAGGTGTGGGTCGCGTCCCGGTGCACGGGACCGCCGCCGCCCAGGTAGTCGTGGCGCAGGAGCAGCTCGGGGCCCTCGCCCGGAGCGGGCTTCGGGCCGAGCGAGTTGAGCAGCGGATGGAACTCGACGACGTACAACAGCCCGCCGGGACGCAGGAGCCGGCCGATGACCTCCGCCCACCGGTTCAGGTCGGGCAGATAACACAGGGCGCCCTTGCCGGTGTAGACGATGTCGAACCGCCGCCCGTCCAGGTCCTCGTCGGCGTCGTACACGTTCGCCCGCACGTACGTCACGTCCACGCCGGCCTTCGCGGCGATGCCGGTCGCGGCCGCCACGGACGCCTCGGAGAAGTCGAGGCCGACGGCCCGGGCGCCGCGCCGCGCGAAGGCGATCGTCTCCGTGCCGAGGTGACACTGGAGATGCAGCACGTCACGGCCGGCCGGCTCGCCCAGGTCCTCCCACTCCCAGGGAGCGAACCAGCGCTCGGGGTCGGGGTCCCGGTCGAGGCCGTAGAACCGGCTGGAGAGATGGACGGGCGTGCGGGCGTCCCAGTTCGCCTGGTTGGCCCGCATCAGCCGGTCGTGCTCGGCGGACGTCATGGGGCCATCCAACCGCGAACGGGCCGCGGGATGCGGCAGATCGGGGGAACGGACCGCCGGACGTGTCGCTCACACCGAGCGCGCCCGCGCCTCCTCGGCGATCCGCTCGAACTGCGCGCCCATGGCCGCTGCCAGGGCCTGCGCCGCCGACAACGGGCGCACCATCACGGTCAGTTCGTCGATGAGCCCGTCCTCGTCGACGTGAATGAAGTCGCAGCCGTTGATCTCCCGGTCACCCACCCGCGCGGTGAAGACCAGGGCGTGGTCACGGCCGTTCACGTCGTTGATCTCGCGCACGTAGCGGAAGTCCTCGAAGACACCGGAGACGGCCCGCAGGATCGCCGCCGTGATCGGCTTTCCGGTGTACGGCTTGAACACGACCGGGCTGGTGAAGACGACGTCCTGCGCCAGCAGCGCCTCGGCGGCGTCGAGGTCGAGAGCCTCGACCGCCTCACGGAAAGCACGCATCGGACCGTCCTTAGTCAAATTATTGAATAGGTGTGGGTTAGATTAATCAACCATTGATACTGTGTCCACATGTCTCTCAAGTACGCCGTGCTGGCCGCCCTCCTGGAGGGCGAGGCCTCGGGCTACGAGCTGTCCAAGGTGTTCGACGTGTCACTCGCGAACTTCTGGGCCGCGACCCCGCAGCAGCTCTACCGGGAGCTGGAGCGTCTCGCGCAGGACGGGCTGATCGAGGCCAGGGTGGTACGCCAGGAACGGCGGCCCGACAAGCGGATGTTCACGCTCACCGAGGCGGGCCGCCAGGACCTGCGTGCCTTCGCCGTCACACCGCCCCGCCGGCCCACCGCCATCCGCGACGAACTCCTCATCAAGATCCAGGCCATGGACGGTGCGGACCCCGAGGCCACCCGTGCACTGGTCGAGGAGCGCGAGGCGTGGTCGCGCGGCAAGCTCGCCCGCTACGAGCGTGTCCGCGAACGCCTCCTGGCCGGCCGCAGCGAGGAGGAGTACCTGCGGGAGGCCGACCGCATCGGCCCGTACCTCACGCTCATGGGAGGCATCGCCTTCGAGGAGGAGAACCTCCGCTGGTGCGCGCGCGTACTGACGATCCTCGAGCAGCGCGCTCCCCTAGGCTGAGCCGATGTTCAGCCCCGAAGGCCCCAGTCTGCGCGAGCTCGCCGTCCAGGCGCTGTCGTCCGTCCAGCGTGGCTACGACCTCCTCGCACCGAAGTTCGACCACACCCCCTTCCGGACGCCCGACGCGGTCCTCGACGCCGTCGAGTCGGCCCTGCGGCGGACGGGACCCTTCGACACCGGACTCGACCTGTGCTGCGGCACCGGCGCGGGTGTCGGCGTGCTGGCAGGGGTGTGCCGGGAGCGGGTCGTCGGTGTCGACTTCAGCGCCGGCATGCTCGACGTGGCCCGGGAGCGGGTCCGGCCGGCGGGGCCGCCGGTCTCCTTCGTGCGTGCGGATGCCCGCGCCCTGCCCTTCGGGCCCGCCTTCGACCTGGTGGTGAGCTTCGGGGCCTTCGGGCACTTCCTGCCTCGCGAGCTGCCCGGACTGTTCGCGCAGGTCCGCTCCGTCCTGCGGCCGGGCGGCTGCTTCGCGTTTCCGCTGGTGGCCCCGCCCCGCCCGGGCTCGCTCGGCTACTGGATGCTGCTCGGCTTCGACACGGTGATGCGGGTGCGCAACGCGCTGTGGCGGCCTCCGTTCGTCATGTACTACCGCACGTTCCGCTTCGGGGACGTACGCCGTGAGCTCACCAGGGCCGGCTTCCGGGTGGAACTCCACGCGCTGCCGGAGTTCGGGCGGCGACGGGACGGCAGCCCGCGGGTGCGCCTGGTCGTCGCCCGGACGCCGGACTAGTCAGTCCGGACGCCGGACTAGTCAGTCCGGACGCCGGACTGGTCAGCCGCGCAGGAAGTTCAGCAGATCGTCGTTGAACGCCTTCTCGAAGTCGTCCACCAGACCGTGCGGGGCGCCCGGGTACACCTTCAGCGTCGCGTCCTTGACGAACTGGGCGGTCCGCTGGGCCGAGGCGCCGATCGGCACGATTTGGTCCTCGTCGCCGTGCGCGACCAGCGTCGGCACGTCGATCCGCCGCAGATCCTCGGTGAAGTCGGTCTCCGAGAACTGGGCGACGCAGTCGTAGGCGCCCTTCAGCCCCGCCTGCATGCTCCACATCCAGAACGCCCGCCGCACGCCCTCCGACGGGGCGGCCCCGGGCCGGTTGAAGCTGTAGAAGCTCTCGCTCACTCCCAGTAGAACTGCGAGCGGTCCGCCGCCACGGCCGCGCGGATCCTGTCGAAGGCGTCCTTCGGAGTCCCCTCCGGATCGGCCTCCGTCCGCAGCATCAGCGGCGGCACCGCGCCCAGCAGCACGGCCTTGGCGACCCGCGCGGTCCCGTGCCGCCCGATGTAACGGGCCACCTCCGCCGCCGGTCGAATGGCCCACCAGGGCGGCGTCGTTGAGGTCCAGCGTCTCGATCAGCTCGGCCAGGTCGTCGGCGTACCGGTCCATGTGGTTGCCCTGCTACAGCTGACCCGAGCGGCCGTGCCCGCGGCGGTCGTGCGCGATCGCCCGGAACCCGTGCTCGGCGACCAGACGGGCCTGACCGTCCCAGGCGTCCGCGTTGAGGGGCCAGCCGTGGCTGAACACCACGGGCTGCCCCTCGCCCCAGTCCTTGTAGTGATCTCGGTTCCGTCGGACGTGGTGAACGTGCTCATGAAGCATCCTCTCGGTGGGGCATCGGGGTGTGATCCCGAGCTTCCTCTCGATGATCTCCGTGATCCCGGGCTCGCGCCGGCGGTGCCCGTAGGGGACCGGCCCCGCCCGGCGGGAATCCGCGTGAGCGGCCCGCCGAACGAGTGACCGATGGCCCTCGACGGCGCGGGGGCCGTCGGGCCGGGGCAGCGGGGCCGGGGCGTACCCGGTCCGGGGTCTGAACGACCCTGGCCGCTTCACGCGCCGCTCGGCGTCGGCGTCCGGCCCGGCACGGTGAACTCGTAGACCAGAGCGTCCTGTTGGGCGTCCACCACCAGGTCGGTGATCTCCAGCGGACGCGCGTACTGGTCGTGCACGCGCCGCGTGACCCGCACCGACGGCGTGCTTGTGAGGCGGGTGATGGCGTCGCGGTGGTGCAGGGTCAGACCGGCCCGGCGCATCCAGTCGTAGGCCCGCCGCAGGTGCGCGGCGGCGGTGCCGTCGGCGCGGTCGCGGTAGCGGGCCAGCTCCTCCACCTCCGCGAGCGCCACGGCCGAGAAGGACGTGACGGCCGTACGCAGACCGTGTCCGTCGGCCGTCGCGTACCGGTAGCGGTGGATCAGGGTCGGCCGGCCCGGGGCCAGTCCCAGGGCCTCGGCGTGGTCCGGCGGGGGCGGCTCCCAGGCGACGGTGGCGCGGGCGACCGTGCCCGGGGTCGCGGCCCGGGCGCCGACCGGGAAGGTGAGCGAGGCCGGGGTCCCGACCGGCAGGCCCGGCAGCGTGGTGTGGCTGCCGCGCCGGTCGGTGGCGACGAGACCGTCGCGGCGCAGCAGCTCCAGCGCCTGCCGTACGGTCTCCCGGCTGACCCCGAAGTGCCCGGCCAGCCGCCGCTCGCCCGGGAGCCGTTCGCCGGGCGGCACGGTGCCGTCGCGCAGTTCGCCGAGCAACTCCGTGGCGATCCGCCGGTACAGGGGCTCTCCTTCGGCGGGCGGGTGGTCGTGCGGGGTGGTGCGGGCCATGCCCCACCTCCTGTTGGTGACGTTCGGTAGCCGTGCGGGCTCGGTGCGCCACCACATCTAGCATTGGTCTAAACCAGCGGGGAAGGGCGGTCGGGCGGTTCGGCCGAAACCGGCCCCGCCCGCGCCCACTGTCACAGCGCGCTGTAGACGGCGTCGACCAGCGCCGTCTTCCGCGGGTCGTCCGCGATATGAGGCCCCATACGGTTCATCACGTACCCCAGCGACACCTCCGCCTCCGGGTCCGCGAGCCCGCAGGATCCGCCGAAGCCGTCGTGACCGAAAGCGTGCGGGTTGGGTCCGTAGGAGCAGTTGGAACCGCTGAGCCACAGCCCGAGCCCCGCCTCCGTCTCGCCCAACCCTGCGCCGAGCACCAGATCCCGGCAACTGCCCTGTCCCTCGCGCACCCGCTCGGCCGCCTCGGGTGACAGGACGCGCCGGCCGCCGTACGAGCCGCGCCCCGCGAGGACGCCGTAGAGCTCCGCGACCGCACGCGCGGTGCCGTGCCCGTTCGCCGCGGGTATCTCGGCGGACCGCCACCCGGGCGTGCCGGCCGCGGCGGCGGACACCGGGGGGTTGGTCAGCGCGGCGATCGCCGCGGGTGCCAACTGGGCGAAGACGGCGGCCTGTTCACTGTTCGTGGTGACTGGCGGCTGGTCCAGCTCGGCCGCCCGCCCGTAGTCCTTCTCCGGCAGGCCGATGCGGAAGTCGATGCCGAGCGGCCCGGTCACCTCCCGCTCCAGGAAGGCGCCCGGCATCAGCCCCGACACCCGTCGTACGACCTCGCCGACCAGATGGCCGTAGGTCAGCGCGTGGTAGCCGGACGTGGTTCCCGGTTCCCACCAGGGCTGCGTCGCCGCGAGCCGCTGTGTGGTCAGCTCCCAGTCGCAGAGCTGCTCCAGCGAGTGCGGTTCACGCAGCCCGGCCAGACCGGCGCGGTGGGACAGCAGATGCCGGACGAGGACCTTCTCCTTGCCCGCCGCGGCGAACTCCGGCCAGTACGCGGCCACCGGCGCGTCCAGATCCAGCAGCCCCCGGTCGGCGAGGATGTGCGCGCACAGTGCCACCGGTCCCTTGGTCGTGGACCACACGTTGACCAGCGTGTCCCGTTCCCACGGCCGGGTGTGTGCCGCGTCGGCCCAGCCGCCCCACAGGTCCACCACCGTCCTGCCGCCGACGGTGACGGCCACCGCGGCACCGAGCTCGCCCCGTTCCCGGAAGTTCTCCTCGAACGCCCTGCGTACCGCCGTGAAACGCGCGTCGCAGTGACCGTGCACCTGTGCCTCATTCTCGGACATGGCCCCTCCACCACCTCGCCGGGCCGGGCCGCCGAGGAGCGGCCCGGGCGCGAAGAACGTACCGACTGGTCGGACTTGGTGGAAGCCTGCGCCTGCGAAACGGCCGGATCAGTCGCAGGCCGGCGGCGGGATCAGATGCGGGATCAGATGTACGAGCGCATCCAGCGCAGCTTGGCCGCCTCCTGGAAGGGGCCGCCGCCCTCGTGGTCGTTGAAGTCGTACACCTCGATCGCCTTGTCCTCGTGGCTCCAGGCGTTGAAGGCCGCGAAGACGGTGGAGGGCGGGCAGGTCTGGTCCTCCAGGGCGGCCGAGAAGAGCGCGGGAGCCCCGCCGCGGGTGGCGAAGTGGACACCGTCGAAGTAGGAGAGCGTGCGCAGCGCCTGCTCGGTGCGGCCGCGGTGCGTCTTGAGGTACAGGCCGATCTCCCGGTACGGGTGACGGTCCGTGAGCGTCGCGGCGCGCGGGTAGTCGCACAGGAACGGCACGTCCGGCGCGAGGCCCGCCAGGTCCGGTATCAGGCCGCCCACCGCGATCGTGATGCCGCCGCCCTGGCTGCCGCCCACAGCGACCGTGCGCGTCGAGTCGGTGAGCGGATGCGAGCGGGCCGCCTCCACGGCACGCACGGCGTCCGTGAACACCCGGCGGTAGTAGTAGTTCTCCGGCGCGTCGATACCGCGCGTCATGAAACCGGGGTACGCGGGCGTGCCGCCCACCGGGTCCGCCGTGCCGCCGCCCCCTCCCCAGGCGCTGCCCTGCCCGCGGGTGTCCATCACGAAGTGCGCCCGGCCCGTGGACGCCCACAGCAGATGCTCGTGCGGCAGCCCGCGTCCTCCGCCGTAGCCGATGAACTCCACGACCAGCGGCAGCGGGCCGTCCGCCCCCGCCGGCAGTATCAGCCAGCCCTTGACCGGGTGACCGCCGAACCCGGCGAACGTCACGTCGAAGACCTGCACGGTGGACAGTCCCGTGTCGACCGGTTCGAAGCGGGCGTCCAGGTCGTACTCGCGCGCCTCCTGGAGCGTCTTGGACCAGAACGCGTCGAAGTCCTCGGGCTCGGTCGACGCGCTGCGGTACTCGCGGAGTTCGTCGAGAGGAAGGTCGAACAGGGCCATGTAGGACCGCCTTGGGTGAGGAACGGCTGCGGAGACAGTGCGGATGATCACACTACGTGAGTGGTCGGAGGACTCGCCAGGCCTTTTGCCGCGACCCGTTCACCTGCCGTTTGCGGGGTCGCGTCACGCGTCGCGACGCGTCCACTCCGGTTCCGTACGGGCCCACTCCCGCTCCCACTCGGCCAGCCGGCGGCGCATGGCGACCCGGCGGACGACGGAGTGGCCGAAGAGCACCACGAGCACCTCGCCGACCGCGGCGCACGTGCCCATGGTGAGGGTGTGCTGCCAGACGCCGGTGCCGTCCACCGGCGGGGGCACACTTCGCCCCCGGGAGTCGAACCACACGTCCACGACCTCACCCGGCCGGGTGCTTCCGGGAACCCGTGCCGTCGCGGTGCGCGTGCCCTCGCCCGGCTCGTTCCAGCGCACGGTGGCCCGGTACGCGTGCTGCCCGTCGGCCTGCACCGACGGCAGCGAGTCGCCGTTCCTGCCGACCACCTCGGCTCGGACGCGGTGACGCTCGGCCTGCTGCTCCGCCGAGACCGACCGCGCCTCGCCATGGGCCCACCAGGCTGCGGCCGCCCCCACCACAGGCGCGCCCACGAGTATCAGGACGGCGACCACCAGCACCGTCCACGCCTCGACGACATCCGACCGGCGCCGCAGCGGACTGCGCCGCCAGCGCCAGCCGCGCACCCGGGTTCGCATGTCGACCTCCTCGCCGTCACCGTGGCCGGAGGGCCGGACCGGCCGTGCGGTGGCGGCGTCGCCGCTCCCCCCGCGTCACGTCACGCGTGCGAGTGCCCACACGGGTCAGGTACCCCTCCGACACACATCGATCGCTCGGCACGGCCCGGGTTGCCGCATGCCGGAGCCCTCCGGCCGGAGTGCCCGGGCCGGCCGCGGCGAAACACCGGGCCGCGCACACGACGGACCGCGTCCAGCGCCCTGCTGGCGAGCCCTACGCCACCCCAGTGACACCACCGGAGGAGGGCCGCCGTCGAGATCAGCCGAACCGCTCGATCCGGATGCGCTCCACCGGCTGACCGGCCGTCACGAGCAGCCGGGAGGCGTGCTCGGCGAAGGAGTTGGAGCCGCACACATAGGCCTCCCACCCACCGGAAGGCTGCTCGGCCAGGAGCGGCGCCACATGTGTGGCCGCCATACGTCCCACCGCCACACCCTCCGGCGCGCTCCGCGTGAACACGGGCGTCGTCTCGGCGCCGAACTCCCGCGCGTAGATGAGCTCCTCGGGACTGCGCGCGGACACCAGCAGCCGCAGCGGCACGGTCAGGTTCCGCGCCCGGTGGTGCCGGACCATCGACATCAGCGGCACGACGCCGGAACCGGCGCCGACCAGCAGCGCGGGCCGGTCGCCGGGCCAGGCGAAGAAGCCGCTCACCGGGCCTCGCACCTCGACCTGGTCGCCGGGCCGGGCGACGGTGTGGAACCAGCCCGAGACCTCGCCGCCCTCGACGTGATCCAGGGTCAGCTCGACGTGCCCGGAGTCGTCCGGCGCGGACGCGATCGAGTAGTGGCGCTGGGCCACGTAGCCGTCCTCGGCGGTCAGCCGCACCATCAGGTGCTGGCCGGGCAGGTGCCCCGGCCAGCCGGGCACGGCGAACCGGAAGGTGGTGGCACGCGCGGTCTCGCGGCGGATCCCGGTCAGCGTGGCGGTCTGCCACACGGAGGCGGCCTGCTCGCTCACGGCGATGCGCCCGGGCACGGCGAACCGCGTGGGAGGCACGAACGTCTCAGTCACCGGAGTACCTCTGCTCCTGCCAGGGGTTGCCCCGCTCGTGATAGCCGTTCCGCTCCCAGAAACCCGGCTCGTCGTGGTCGAGGATCCGCAGCCCCGCTATCCACTTGGCGCTCTTCCAGAAGTACAGGTGCGGCACCAGCAGCCGCGCCGGGCCGCCGTGCTCGGGGGCGAGCGGCCTGCCGTCGTACTCCCACGCGATCCAGGCGCGCCCGCCGGTCAGGTCGGCGAGCGGGAGGTTCGTGGTGTAGCCGGTGTGCGAGTAGGCGACGGCATGGGTCGCCGACCCATGGGGCCGGACCACATCCCAGAACGCGTCCAGGGACACCCCCGCGAACCGCACCCCGAACTTCGACCAGCTCGTCACACAGTGGATGGCGCCCTCGTACGCCGACGGCGGCAGCCGGTGCGCCTCCTCCCAGTCCCAGGTGCGGGGCTCCTCCACGAGACCGTCGATACGGAACGTCCAGTCGGCGGGTGCGAGGTCGGGAGTGACCTCGGCGGACAGCACGGGCCAGTCGTCGCCCGCGTCGTACTGGCCGGGCGGCAGACCGGGGTCGGCCACGCGTGGGCGCCCGGTGAAGCCTCGGGTGATGTGCATGCGGTGTGCCTCCGGGCCGGTTCCGGCGGTGCCCCGCCGGGCCGGCGTGATCAGTGATTGCGTATTCAACCGTACGTGGATCGTGCTCACGTGCCGCGCCCATGGTCGTACCGACCGGAACCAGGGCCCGCGTTGTAGCGCACGAGGTAGGCGGCGAATCGCGACAGGTCCTCGGCCGGCCAGTCCGCCAGCCGCTCCCGGAAGGCCGCCCGGCGGCTCTCGGTGACCCGGGCCAGGATGCGCCGCCCGGCCTCCGTCAGGTGCAGCACCTGGACGCGCTGGTCCTGCGCGTGGGGGCGGCGTTCGATGAGACCGGCGCGTTCCAGCGCGGTCACCTGGCGGCTGACGGTGGACTTGTCCAGGGCGTAGTGGGCGGCCAGGTCGGTGGCACGGCACCCGCCGCTCTCCTCCAGGTGCCCGAGCAGGGTGTACGACACCAGCGACAGCTCCGGGTGCATCCGCCCCGCCGCCGCACGGGCACGGCGGGCGAAGACCGTCATCTCCCGCTGGATGGTCTCCACGGCATCGGCCGGCTGCACCGGACCTCCCTCACCACGTCGTTGTCCGGTCCTCCATGGTTGCATAGGCCAACGACCTGTCCAACCGCCTGCCGGCGGAGGCGGCGGACCGCCGCGCCGTACCGGTCGGCAGGCCCGTCGGGTAGTGTTGCCGCCGGCCGCGGACGGACCCGGCCGTCGCCGAACCGAGGAGGTGAGACCCATTACCGCTGTGTCAGCTTGGGTGCTCTCTCCTCGATGTCGCGCGGATCGCCGGCCGTAGGCGACCGCAGGAGCGCCCTTCGCATCTCGAAAGGCTCCTGGCTTCCATGCCCTCCGCGTCTCCCGTCCCACCGTCGTCCCGTGACTCCGTCGTCGTCGCCCTGCGCACCGCGGGCTGCGTCTTCGCCGAGGACGAGGCCGAGTTGATCCTCGCCACCGCCCGCACGCCGGCCGAAGCCGCCGAAATGGTCGAACGCCGCGTCGCGGGTCTGCCCCTCGAACTCGTCGTCGGCTGGGCCGAGTTCCGGGGCCTGCGCATCACCGTCGACCCGGGTGTCTTCGTGCCGCGCCGCCGCACCGAGTTCCTGGTCGAACAGGCCCTGGCCCGGGGGCCCGGCGCCGGCGTCGTCGTCGACCTGTGCTGCGGCTCCGGCGCCGTCGGCGCGGCGCTGGCCGCCGGACTCGGCCGCGTCGAACTGCACGCCGCCGACATCGACCCCGCCGCGGTGCGCTGCGCCCGCGGCAACGTCGCCGCCGCCGGCGGTCACGTCCACCAGGGCGACCTGTTCGACGCGCTGCCCGGTGACCTGCGGGGCCGCGTCGGCATCCTCGCGGCCAACGTGCCGTACGTACCGAGCGACGAGATCGCCCTGCTGCCGCTGGAGGCCCGCGCGCACGAGCCGCTGGTCGCCCTCGACGGCGGTGCGGACGGCCTCGACGTCCTGCGCCGGGTCGCGGCCGAGGCGGCCCGCTGGCTCGCGCCCGGCGGCTGCGTCCTGGTGGAGACGAGCCGTCACCAGGCACCGACCGCCCTCGACGCCTTCGAACGCAACGGCCTGACGGCGCACCTGGCCGTCTCGGAGGAGCTGTACGCCCATGTGGTGATCGGCGTCGCGCCCTGACGGCCCGAGCGCCGGCCGAACGCCGGCGGCGGCCCCTCAGTCCGGTGCCGTCGCCCGCGCGATGAGCAGCGCCACGTCGTCGAAGTTGTCCGGCTCGTGCAGCGTGCGCAGCAGCAGGTCGCAGACCTCCTCCAGCGGGCGGTCGGGCCCTTCGAGCAGGGACAGCAGCGTGTCGAGCCGGTCGTCGAGCGAGTCGCGCCGGGTCTCGACGAGGCCGTCGGTGTAGAACACCAGCCGGTCGCCCGGCTCCAGGTCGACGGTCGTCGTGAAGAAGGCGACACCCCCGACGCCGAGCGGCACCCCGGTCGGCAGGTCGAGCAGCTCGGGAGGCCGCCCGGCCCGCAGGCGCACCGGCGGCAGATGCCCGGCGTTGGCGATCCGGCACTGGCGCAGCCGCGGGTCGTGGACGGCGTAGACGCAGGTGGCGATGGACTGTTCCAGCCCTGCGGTGATCTTGTCGAGGTGTTCCAGGAGCAGGGCCGGATCGAGGTCGAGGGAGGCCAGCGTGTTGGTCGCCGTACGCAGCCGCCCCATGGCCGCTGCCGCGGGGATGCCGCTGCCCATCACGTCACCCACGACGAGCGCGGTCTTGCCGCCGTCCAGGCCGATCACGTCGAACCAGTCGCCGCCCACCTCGCTCGTGGCCCCGGCCGGCTGGTAGCGGGAGGCGACCTCCAGCCCGCCCGTCACGGGCGGGTGGCTGGGCAGCAGGCTGCGCTGGAGGGTGAGCGCGGTGTCGCGGGCGCTCTGGTACCAGCGGGCGTTGTCGATCTGCACGGCGGCCCGCGCGGCCAGCTCACGGGCCAGCAGCAGGTCGTCCTCCGTGAACGGCAGCGGGTTGCGGGTGCGCTTGAGGTCCAGGGCGCCCAGCACCTCGCCGCGCGCGATCAGCGGCACCGCCAGATACGAGTGCACCCCGGCGCGGCCCAGCAGCTCGGCCGCCTCCGGGGACCGGGCGATGCGCGGCAGGTCCTCGTCCTTGACCTCCGGCAGCATCACGGCACTGGCCGTGCGCACGCACTCGGTGACGAGCCGGTCGGGCGCGTACCGGGCCACCTGCCCGGGCGGGTCGGCCGCCTCCAGCGCCTCGGCGGAGTCGTACCCCTGGACCGCCAGCGCGCGGATCACGGCCGCCTCGGCCGGGCCGAGGCTGGTGCGCCGGCCCCGCACCACCGCGTCCAGCAGGTCGACGGCCGCGACGTCGGCGAGTTCGGGCACGGCCACGTCGGCGAGCTCACGGGCCGTGCGGTCCAGGTCCAGCGTGGTGCCGATACGGCCGGAGGCGTCGGCGATCACGGCCAGTCGGCGCCGCGCGGCCTCGGCCTCGATGCCCGCGCGGTACTGCTCGGTGACGTCCACGATCGAGAAGGCCACGCCCAGCACGGTCCCGAAGGCGTTCTCCAGCCGGTACAGCGAGATCGACCAGGCGTGGTCCTGGTGCGGGTCGGCCGGGGTGCGGCCGATCGTGGACTGGTCGACGACCGGCTGACCGGTGTCCAGGACCCGGCGCGCCGCGGCCTCCAGGGCGTCGACGTCCATCCGCGGCACCACCTCGCGGACCGTCCGGCCCAGGTGCTCCTCGGCCGGCACGCCGTTGAGCTCCTCCAACGCCGGATTGACCGAGACATACCGCAGATCGGTGTCCAGCACGGCCAGCCCGATCGGGGACTGGGCGATCATCCGCGTCGACAGCGCCACCTCGCGCTCCAGCCGGTGCACGGTCGACTGGTCGGCACACAGACCGAGCGCGTAGACGTCCCCCTGGTCGTCCAGCAGCCGCATGTTGCGGAACTCCACGAGCCGCGTGGTGCCGTCCTTGCGGCGGACGGGGAAGGCCCCGGCCCAGCTCTGCCCGGTGCCCATGACGTCCGCGAACAGCTTGACCACGAGGTCGACGTGCTGCTCGTGGACCATGATCCGGGCGGCGTACTGCCCCAGCGCCTCCCGCGCCTCGTACCCGAACAGCTCCTCGGCCTGGGGGCTCCACAGCACGATGCGGCCCTCGGTGTCCAGGACCACCGAGGCCACGCGCAGGACGTCGAGCAGCCCGCTCGGCCGCGCCGGCGCGCGCACGGGCTCGTCGCCCTCGGCCATGGGGGACCCGCCTGCACTCATCCCACGCCCCGCCTTCGCCGATCTCGCGGCACGCCGTCACGGTGCCGACACACCATGTTCTACCGCGCGGAGCCGTCGTTCCGAGGCCCCTTCCGTCACCTTCCACCATCTCCCAGCACGGAGCCACCCGCTCCGTAAAACGGTCATCACGGCAGGGGTACCGCCGGTAGTGCTCCGCAGAAGGTGGTGCTTTGCTGGGGTAGGGGCGGATACGCCGCGAGAGGAGCGATCACGATGGACCGTGAGCAACCGCATCCCCACAACGTCTCGGTGGAGATCAGCGGGTGTAGCAAGCAGGACGCCCGGATCGTGTTCGACACACTCTGCGCCTGCTTCGAATCCGACCGGTGCGCCGACGACGTACCGGAGGATCTGCACGAGACCCGCCCGACCGTGTGGCTCGGCACCTTCGACGTCGCCGACACGCACGAGGGCGCGCGACCGGCCCGGCTGTCGTCCTCCGTCGACGCCGACCTGCACGGCGGTTACTGGGCGATCGAGCAGTTCCGCAGGAGGCTGGACTCGCTGTTCGCCGTGCGGGACCTGAGCGCGGCCTCCGGCGACCAGGAGAAGGAACTGCACGTGCGCCTCGAAAGCCGGTGATCGTCCCTCATGGGCCGGTGATCGTCCCTCGCGCCCCCAGCAGGTCGAGGACGGCCCGCCGGTAGACGGCGTGCACCACGGGCAGGTCCGCGAGGTGCACGCGTTCGTCCACGCCGTGCAGGCCTTCGTACGGCAGCCCGAAGCCGGCCGTGGCCGGGATGCCCTCGGCCGCCAGCAGATTGCCGATGTTCGACGGGCCCGCCGTCTTGGCCCGCACCCGCAGTCCCTCACCCGCCGCCGCACCCAGGAGCGCGGCGGCGGGCTGCTCGTCCTCGGCCAGCCGGTACGGCGGCCAGGCCGCGACCGCGGTGACCTCGGTCGGGCGCGGAGCGGGCGACCGCTCGTCCAGCTCGCTCACCGCCGCCCGGACCAGGGCCTCGGCCGCTCGGGCGCCGAAGCCGGGTGTCGTGCGGATGTCGACGCCGACCTCGCACAGGTCCGGGACGACGGAGAAGCCCTCGCCGCCGTGGCAGAAGGTCACCGTCAGCTTCGGCGGCAGCGGGAACTCCCCGCTCACGCCGGGCAGCGGGGCCTCGTCCAGCAGCCGTACGAGATGCGCCGCACGGGAGACCGCACCGATCGTCGCCCGGCTCGACCCGGAATGCCCTGACGTCGCCTGCACGGCGATCCTGGCCCGCCACAGCCCGCGCCCGCCGACCACGACCTCCTCCAGTCCCGGGTAGCCGATCATCACTCCGGCCGGGCGGGCCGCTGCCGGGTCGGCGAGATACGCCCGGGCACCCCCGAAGCCGCCGGTGTGCTCATCGGCGTCCAGCAGTACCGCGAGCCCGCCGCGCAGCTCACCGGCCCGGCCGTGCAGCTCGGCCGCGATGTGGCAGAACAGGGCCGCGGCGAGTTTCGAGTCGGCGGCGCCCCTGCCCCGCAGCCGGCCGTCGACGACGTCCCCGGCGTCGGGCGGGAAGGACCAGGACGACTCGTCGCCGTACGGCGCGGTGTCCACGCAGGCGTCCAGCGCCCACCAGGGCCCGGGCCGGCCGCCCGCGATCTCCACCAGCAGTGCGACCGGGCGGTGAGCGTCGTCGTGGAGACGCCGGTGCGGCAGTCCCCGGCCGCCGAGCCAGTCCTCCAGGACGGCCAGGACGGGCTCGTGGTCGTCGATGCCGGCGCGGCTCGGGCGGCGAATGAGCTCGCCGGCGAGCTCCACCACGGAGGAGGAAGGGCCAAGATCCCTGGTCATGGACCTACTGTGCCCTCCAACACCTTGTGCAACTAGTTGCATAAACCGTGGGCGGTCCTCTACAACTACAGACACGACACCGCGCACGGAGGGCCCGATGAGCCGTTACCCGCACCTGCTGACCCCCCTCGACCTGGGCTTCACGACCCTGCCCAACCGGGTCCTCATGGGCTCCATGCACGTCGGTCTGGAGGAGGCCGAGGGCGGATTCGCCCGCATGGCCGCCTTCTACGCCGCCCGCGCCCGCGGGGGAGTGGGCCTGATCGTCACCGGCGGCATCGCGCCCAACGACGAGGGACGCCCGTACGAGGGCGGCGCGAAGCTCACCACCGAGGCGGAGGCCGAGCAGCACCGGGTCATCACCGACGCCGTGCACCGCGAGGGCGGGCGGATCGCGATGCAGATCCTGCACTTCGGCCGGTACGCCTACCACCGGGACCTGGTCGCGCCCAGCCCGCTCCAGGCGCCCATCAGCCCMTTCCCGCCCCGCGAACTCACCGACGCCGACATCGAGCGGACGATCGAGGACTACGCCCGCGCCGCCCGCCTGGCCCGGCACGCGGGCTACGACGGCGTCGAGATCATGGGCTCCGAGGGCTACCTCATCAACGAGTTCATCGCCCGGCAGACCAACCACCGCACCGACCGCTGGGGCGGCTCGTACGAGAACCGCATGCGCTTCCCCCTGGAGATCGTGCGGCGGGTGCGCGAGGCGGTCGGCGAGGACTTCATCGTCGTCTACCGGCTGTCCATGCTCGACCTCGTCCCGGGCGGTTCGACGCTCGACGAGGTGATCACCCTCGCCAAGGCCGTCGAGGCCGCCGGGGCGACGATCATCAACACGGGCATCGGCTGGCACGAGGCCCGCATCCCCACCATCGCGACCTCCGTGCCGCGCGGCGCGTACACGTGGGTCACCAAGCGGCTCATGGGCGAGGTGTCCGTCCCGCTCGTCACCACCAACCGCATCAACACCCCCGAACTCGCCGAGCAGCTGCTCGCCGAGGGCGCGGCCGACATGGTGTCGATGGCCCGCCCGATGCTCGCCGATCCCGACTTCGTCATCAAGGCCGCCGCCGGCCGGCCCGAGGCGATCAACACCTGCATCGGCTGCAACCAGGCCTGCCTCGACCACACCTTCAGCGGCCAGATCACCTCCTGCCTGGTCAACCCGCGCGCCTGCCACGAGACCGAACTGGTGCTCTCCCCGACCCGGCTGCGCAAGCGCGTCGCGGTCGTCGGCGCCGGCCCGGCCGGGCTGGCCTGCGCGGTCTCCGCCGCCGAACGAGGGCACGAGGTGACGCTGTTCGACGCGGCGAGCGAGATCGGCGGCCAGCTCAACGTCGCCCGTAAGGTGCCCGGCAAGCAGGAGTTCGACGAGACGATCCGCTACTTCCGCACCCAGCTCGACTGGCACGGCGTCGACATACGGCTGAACACGCCCGTCACGGCCGGCGACGTCGACGACTTCGACGAGGTCGTCGTCGCCACCGGCGTCACGCCGCGCACCCCCGACATCCCCGGCGTGGACCACCCGAGCGTCCTGGGCTACCTCGACGTCCTGCGCGACGGCGCCCCCGTCGGCGACCGGGTCGCGATCCTCGGCGCGGGTGGCATCGGGTTCGACGTCGCCGAGTACCTCACGGACAGCGGCGACAAGGCGCACGAGAACCCGCAGACGTACTTCCGCCAGTGGGGCGTCGACCTGGACTACCGCGCCCCCGGCGGCCTCGCCGCGCCCGAGCGGCCCGCCCCGCCGCGCACCGTCCACCTGCTCCAGCGCAAGACCTCCAAGGTCGGCGCCGGACTCGGCAAGACCACCGGCTGGATCCACCGCACCGAACTCAAGCACCGCGGCGTCACCATGGTCCCGGGCGTCGGCTACGACCGGATCGACGACGCCGGACTGCACATCACGATCGACGGCGAGAGCACCCTGCTGGAGGTCGACACGATCGTGCTGTGCACCGGCCAGGAGCCGCGCCGCGGCCTGTACGAGGAACTGATCGCGGCCGGGCGCAGCGCGCACCTCATCGGCGGCGCCGACGTGGCCGCGGAACTGGACGCCAAGCGCGCCATCAAGCAGGGCACCGAGCTGGCGGCCGCCCTGTAGTGCGCGAACGCGTCCCTAGGATGAGGCCATGTCACTCCCGCACGCGATCCTCACCGCCCTGCTCGAGAAGCCGTCGTCCGGGCTGGAGCTGACCCGCCGGTTCGACCGGTCGATCGGGTACTTCTGGTCGGCGACGCACCAGCAGATCTATCGCGAGCTGGGAAAGCTGGAGACCGACGGCCTGATCCGGGCGCTGCCCGCCGAGCAGCCGTCCCGCGGGCAGAAGAAGAGCTACGAGGTCCTGCCGGCGGGCCGCGCCGAACTGGCCCGCTGGACCGCCGCCTCCCAGGACCCCAAGCCGCACCGCGACGCGCTGCTGCTGCGGCTGAGGGCGGCGGCCGTGGTCGGCACCGCGGGTCTGGAGGCCGATCTGCGACGCCACCTGGAGCTGCACCAGCGGCAGCTCGCGGAGTACCGGGAGATCGAGAAGCGGGACTTCCCGCCCGGCCGGGACGGCACCGAGGACCGGCTGCGGCATCTGGTGCTCCAGGCCGGCATCGACCTGGAGACGTTCTGGACCCAGTGGCTCGGGCGCGCCCTGGCCGACGTCGCCGCACTCCCGGGCGGCGAGCCGACCCGCCCGGCCTGACCCGGACATGACGGCGGCCCGCCCGGACCGGAGCGCTTCGGGAGGGCGGGTCGCCATGCGTACCGGATCAGAGCCGGTACGGCCTGTTGCGCCGGCGCAGGTACCAGGCCGTCGCGAGGAGGCCGGTCCCGACCAGCGTGCCGCCCGCCACGAGCGTGACGGTGCCGTAGTCCGTGGCGCTCCCGCCGACCCCGCCCATGACACCGCGGGACGGCGAGGCCGAGGGGGACGGCGACCTCGTGGGGGAGGCCGTGGGGGAGACGACGACGGACTGCGTGCCCGCGGTGGTGCCGTCGGAGCAGATGACGATGACGGTGTACGTCCCCGAGGTGACGTTCGACCAGGCAGCGGACTGACTGGTCGGCGTCCCCGACAGGGTCACCTGGCGCCCCTGGGCGAAGCTGCCCTGACTGCTGGTGAGAAGTGAGGCGGTGCCCCAGCTGCCGTTGATCTGGGTGCACGCGCTGGTAGTGACCGAAACCGTGGAACCCGTGGTGCTCACGGAGATGCCCGGGCCCGCGGCAGCGGGCACCGCGGCCAGGGCGAGGGGCAGCGCGGCGGCGGCTGCCACGGTCAGGCCGGAGCGGAGAACTGGCGATGAGTTGCGCATGTGGACTGCCCTCCGGCGGCACGGTTGGCGGTACATCCCTTGCGCCGCCGAGGATCGGGGAACGCCCGTGCTGCCTCAGGGGTCAGCCAAAGCGAACCAGGCCCCGGCCGCACTCCGGGTGCCGCCGTGCAGGTGACGCGTTGCCACGGCCGGACCAAGCCGAGGAGCGCGTCAGCGCCCCGGACCCGTCGTCACCGTCCGCTCCGCCGAGAAGCCTCCCCAGGTGCCGTCCGGCAGCATCGCGCGGACCCGGACCCGGTGGCTGACACCGGCGTCCCGTCCCGCGTAGAAGCTGTACGTGGCCAGGTCGCGCGGCGCGTCCCCGCCGTACACCAGAGAGGTGGCGGGCCGGCCGTCCAGATGGATCTGGTACTCGATGACCTCACCGTCCACGCGCGGCGGCACCCAGCTCAGGTCGACGTAGTACGCCCCGTCCGCGCGGTGGCTCGTCGCCCGGAAGCCGGTGGGGGCCGTCGCACGGCCGTCGTCCGTGCCCGGCGTGGTGACACGGACGGCGGGAGCGGCGGGGGAGACGTTCCCGGCCGCGTCCCTGGCCCGGACGGTGAACGAGTAGGCCGTGCCGGGCCGCAGACCCGTGACCACGGCGGCCGTCCGGGACCCGCTCACGCTGTGGATCTTCGTGTCCCTCTGATGGATGTCGTACGACACCACGTCACGGTCGTCCGTCGAGGCGGACCAGGACAGCTGGACCGCCCGGCTGCCGGCCGCCCGGCCGTGCGGCGCCGACGGGCGGGTGGGTGCGGAGCGGTCGTCCGCGACGGTCGCGGGCGTCCTCGCCCGGACCTCCCGGCTGCGGGGGCCTGCCCGCCCCTCGGCGTCCCGCGCCCGCACGGTGAAGACATACAGGGTGGAGGGCCGGAGCCTGGTGACGTCCACCATGTGCTTCGAGCCCGGCACTTCTTTGACCTTCGTGGTGCCGCGATACACCTCGTACACATCGGCCCGGGCGGTCGAGTTCCACATGACGTGCACGCTCGTCGCCGTGCCCGCGGTCGCGGTGACGCCTGTCGGCGCGCCGGGCGGAGAGCCGCCGTCCCCTTCGCCCGTGCCGGTCCAGCCGCAGGAGGCGACCAGGACGACAGCCACGCAGAGCGCGAGGCGACCGAGGTAGGAGGGGGGAGAGGAAAGACCTCGCACGACACTGCCTCCCGGGGCGGCACTCGGGAATGGTCCGGACCAATATGGCGCGGCTGGTGCGATCACATCAAGAGGGCGGGTGCAGGGAGCCCTCTGTCAGGGCGTCACCTCCCGCCGTTCGTGACCACCCGGGAGAGTTACGTATGCTGAGGTACCTCGCGGCCGAACTCCTGGCGGACACCAGGGAGTTCGGACCTGTCGCGCGGAACGCTGTCGTCGCAGATCCCGCGCCGGCGCGGGTGGCCGGGCAGGCCTGGGTCCTTACGCGGACTCAGGCCCCCGGCCCCTGTCGGAGGTTGGGACCGTGCACCGTCCGGCCCCCCATCGGTGGCCGGGTGATCGCCCCCGGGGCCAGATTGGGCTGAGTGCCCGTCAGTTCCCCACGAGAGGCTCCTCCATCGTGCGTGTCCAGTCGCTCACCTTGGCCGCGGCCAGCGCCGCCCTGCTCGCCCCGACGACACCCCCCGCCCCTCCGCCCCAGTTGGCGTGGCGCGGGAACCCCGTCAGCGCCGCCGACCTGCTGGCCGAGGTGCGGGACTGCACTCCGGTCTCCCGCGGCCGGTACCGCAGCGACAGCGGCACACCCGCGAACATCCCGGTCTGCGGCACCCGCGACGCCGTGTTCTGGAAAGCCGACATGGACATCGACTGTGACGGCCGCCCCGGCCCCCGCTGCAACCGCCGCACGGACCCGCACTTTTCCGGCAGCACCGCCTACGCGCAGTCCGACGGCCGCCCCTTGAGTGCCGAACGCCTCCCTTTCATCGTCGTGCCCGCCCCGAGCCGCATCTGGGACTACCGGGAGCACGGTGTGGGCGGCGGTTCGGTCGCGGCCGTCGTCCACCGGAACCGTGTGCAGTACGCGGTCGTCGGCGACACGGGACCGCAGGACATCATCGGAGAGGCGTCCTACGCGACCGCCAAGGCCCTCGGTATCCGCGCCGACCCACAGGGCGGCGGCACATCGTCGGGCGTCACCTACATCGTCTTCAAGGACGCCCGCGTATCCCCCATCGAGGACCACGCGGCGGCCGTGACGGCGGGGGAGCGGCTGGCGAGGCAATTCGTCGGCGCCCGGTAAGCGGTTTGACGGAGCGTCAGGGAAGCCTCTCCCGCCCGGCGCCCCGCCGGCCCTTGCGCGCCTGCAAGGGCGTCGTCGCCGCGGCGCTCTCCTCGGCGGCGGTGCGAGAGCGCCGCGAACGAGTCGCCCAGCGCGTCCATCGCGGGCACGCCGCTCTGGCGGCGTGCCCGGCCCGGTCTCACACCTTCCGGTACGTGTACGCCTCCGCGGCGGCCGACTCCACCGCCGCCAGGTCGGCTCCGGTGGCCGCCGTGACGACCGCGGCCACGGCTCCCTCCACGAACGGAGCGTCCACCAGCCGCGTCTGCTCCGGGAGTTCGTCACCCTCCGCGAGCAGCGCCTTCACGGTCAGCACCGCACTGCCCAGGTCGGTCAGCACGGCGACGCCGGCACCCCGGTCGACGGCCGCGGCGGCCGCGGCGATCAGTTCGGCGCTGGTGCCGAGCCCGCCGCCCTCGGTGCCGCCCGCCGGGGCGACGGGCACCGCCGGGCCGCCGCCCGCGAGCCCCTTCGCCAGCTCGGCGACCGACGTGGCCACCTCCGCGCTGTGCGACACCAGCACGATCCCCACGAGCCGCTCGTCACTCACCGGCGGCCTCCGCGAGTCCGGCGACGAGCAGCGCCGCCGACGTGGCACCCGGGTCCTGGTGCCCGATGCTGCGCTCGCCCAGGTAGCTCGCCCGGCCCTTGCGCGCCTGCAAGGGCGTCGTCGCCACGGCGCCCTCCTCGGCGGCGGTGCGCGCCGTCGCGAACGAGTCGCCCAGCGCGTCCACCGCGGGCACCAGCGCGTCGATCATGGTCTTGTCGCCCGGGGCGGCACCGCCCAGCGTCATGACCGCGTCCACCCCGGCCCGCAGCGCCTCGGCCAGCTGCTCCGCACTGACCTCGGCGGCATCCCCGAGCGCCTTGCCGGTACGGCGCAGCAGCGTCCCGTACAGCGGCCCCGAGGCGCCGCCGACCGTCGAGATCAGCTGGCGCCCGGCCAGCGTCAGGACCCCGCCGGGCGTGCCGGGAGCCTCCTTCTCCAGGGCCGCCGTCACGGCCGTGAAACCGCGATGGAGGTTGCTGCCGTGGTCGGCGTCCCCGATGGGGGAGTCGAGAGCGGTGAGCCGTTCCGCCTCGCGGTCCACGGACGCGGCGGTCACCGTCATCCAACGGCGGAAGAAATCGGCGTCGAGCACTGGATCTCCTTGCCTGGTAGGTACGTGGTGATCCTCTACCCCTTCCGCGTCACACACCCCAGCGCAGACCCGGCGTCTTCACCGGCGCGTCCCACAGCCGCAGCATCTCCTCGTCGACCTGGCACAGGGTGAGGGAGGCACCCGCCATGTCCAGGGAGGTGACGTAGTTGCCCACGAGAACGCGGGCGACGGGGACGCCGCGGGCGGCGAGCACCCGGTGCACCTCGGCGTTGAAGCCGTACAGCTCGAGCAGGGGCGTCGCGCCCATGCCGTTGACCAGGACCAGCACGGGATTGCGCGGCCTCAGGTCCTCCACCACCGCCTCGACGGCGACCTCGGCGATCTCGCCGGACGTCATCATCGCCCGCCGCTCCCGGCCGGGTTCGCCGTGGATGCCGATGCCCAACTCCAGCTCGCCGGGCGGCAGATCGAAGGTGGGGCTGCCCTTGGCCGGTGTGCTGCACGCGCTCAGCGCGACACCGAAACTGCGGGAGTTCTCGTTGACCTGCCGGGCGATGGCCTCCACCCGCTCCAGCGGCATGCCCTCGTCAGCGGCGGCGCCCGCGATCTTCTCCACGAACAGGGTCGCGCCGGTACCGCGCCGCCCCGCCGTGTACAGGCTGTCGGTCACCGCCACGTCATCGTTGACCAGCACCTTCGCGACCTGAATGCCCTCGTCCTCGGCCAGCTCGGCGGCCATGTCGAAGTTGAGCACGTCACCGGTGTAGTTCTTCACGATGAACAGGACCCCGGCCCCGCTGTCCACGGCGGCGGCCGCGCGCAGCATCTGGTCGGGCACCGGGGAGGTGAACACTTCGCCGGGACAGGCCGCCGACAGCATGCCGGGCCCTACGAAACCCCCGTGCAGCGGCTCGTGCCCCGAGCCACCGCCCGAGACCAGCCCCACTTTTCCGGCCACGGGAGCGTCCCGCCGCACGATCACCCGGTTCTCCACGTCCACGGTCAGCTCCGGGTGGGCAGCCGCCAGACCACGCAGCGCGTCCGCGACCACGGTCTCCGGGACGTTGATCAGCATCTTCACGGGAACCTCCTGATGAGACTAGCATCTGGGCCTCTGACCCATCCTCGCAGGTCAGATTAGGGTTGACCAGTTTTCGATCTTGGCGGTTCGTAGCCCTCCGTAGCGGGTCGCAGCGTTACTGATGCTGACTCGATGCCGACTTCTGTGACGGGCCGTCAGGTGTGGATGGCCGTCCCTTGTGAGCTGGCTGGTGATCCTGTAGTTGGCAGTATCGACCTTGTGGAACCGAAGGTCACGCTGATGGTGCTTGAAGGTCGACCGTGGGGTGGCCGGGCATCGTCTCACCGTCCAGTCTCTTGGTTCCCGCTCTGGGAGGCTGGGATGTCTTCCCGCTGCCGACCTGCGATGTCCCAGGAAAAAGGGATGCCGTGCGGGAGGTGGGCGGGCAGCGTCCGCCTTCCGGGGCGCGGCCGGGCGGCCCGGCCGCGCCCCGGAAGCGGAATCAGAGAGAACCCGCGTCCGGGGCCCCACGGTCCCGGACCGCCCCCTGGATCCGTGCCGTCAGGAGATGCGGATGTCCGACCAGTTCGTGGTCTTGCCGACCTGGGACCGGCCGTCGAAACCGCCCTTGCCGTTGCCCCGGTTCAGCCAGGCTCGGCCGTCCTTGTCGAGTGAGACCAGGTCGGCCCTGCCGTCGCCGGACAGGTCGAGTCCGCCGACCACGTCCTTGTAGGAGGTGCCCCAGTCCTTGAAGACCAGCGACCGAGGCTTGAAGGTGCCGGCGCCGGTCCCGTTGAACCGCCACAGCTCGTTCGACGCGTCGATGGCCAGCAGGTCGTTCTTGCCGTCGCCGTTGAGGTCCCCCGCGGCGATCAGCCTCTTGTAGCCGCCGAAGCCGGACCCGGCGAGCGCTCGGGCCTTGAAGCCGCCCGCACCGTTGTTCGCGTACACGTACAGCTTCCCGGTCGAGGCGGACCGGGTCAGCAGGTCGGCCCTGCCGTCGCCCGTCACGTCGCCGGACGAGACGACCGCGTTGTACGCGCTCCAGTCCGAGGAGACCTTCACGGAGAACGACTGCTGGTCGGGCAGCCCGCCGCCGCAGATCGTCGGGTGGACGCGGGCCTCGCCCTTCGGGGAGCGGACGAACACGTCGTTGCAGCGGTCGCCGTCGAGGTCGCCGAAGGGCAGGACGAGCGTGCCCGTCGGCCAGCCGCTCGCGCGCTGCCCCGCGGTCAGCTTCGTCGCGTCACCCGCGTACACCTTGAGCCCGGCGCTGCCCCGGCCGAACAGGTCGGCCTTGCCGTCGTCCGTGTGGTCACGCCACTTGGGCAGCGCGCGGCCGGTGGTGGTGGCCTGGTACACGCCGTCCAGGACGAGGCTGTTCGTCTCGCTCCGCAGGTACTCGTCCCACATCACGACGGGCCGGCCGAGCGCGTCGGCGGCCACCCGCGGTGCCCCGGTGAACAGGGCGCTCTTCGCGCTCAGCCGCCGCGGGGTGGACCAGGTGCCGCCCTTGAAGACGGCGGCCATCGTGTACTCCTCGTACTCGTAGCCCTCCCGCCACGTCACCGTGACCGTGCCGCCCGAGGTGGCGGCCGCGGCGACATGACGCACCTTCTGGTGGGTGGAGAAGCGCTGCGAGTACGGCAGCCAGCGGCCGGTGGCCGCCGAACGCACCGCGTACCAGGGGGTGGTGGGACCGCCGGCCACGAAGAGGTCGCCGTTGGGCAGGTGGACGGGCGCCGTCATCCTGTACGTGCTGCCCTGGCTGTCGGCGGACTGCGGGGTGCTCCACTGCGTGGCGCCGGCGGGGCGGCGGGAGTGCATGAGGTGCGCGAGGTCGTCGTAGAAGACGTCGAAGCCGCCCTGCGGAACGGCGAACACCTTCGGGCGCGCGAGATCCTTGCTCGGGACCGGGAAGCCCTGGACCGCGGTCCAGGCGGACGCGCCGGGGGCCTTCTCCAGGGCGACGACGGCCTTGCTCGCCTGCCACTGCCACACCAGCAGGGCGGTGCCGTCCTCGGCGACCGCGAGGTCCATGTTGGCGATGTTCCGGCTGCCGGACGGCGGCTGCTCGTTGAGGTCGGCCGGAGCGGTCCACGCGGCCTGCGGGCCGGTCTTCTCGGCGGCCCTCACGACACCGGAGACCGACCACACGGCGACCAAGCGGCCGTCGGGGGCCGCCGCCAGGTGGTGGTAGCCCTTCTCGGGGACCGCGGCGACGTACTCGGGCTCGGAGAAAGCGGTCGCGCCGGGCGTGAGGGTGGCGACCTTCAGCCAGTGGTTGCCGTGGTCGTCAGCGCGCTTGGCCCGCCACGCCAGACGCACGGAGCCGTCGCCGAGCGAGACCAACTCGGTGCTGTACGAGCCGGCGTCCGGCCAGGATTGCGGGGTTAGCCAGCGGGTGCTGCCGGCGGGCCGGATCCGGGTGGAACGCCCGTCGTGGGTGAGGGAGACGAGGGCGCCGTCCCCGGCCGACACCAGGGTGTTCAGCCCGCCCGAGGCGGTACCGGGGTGGGGGCCCGGGGCGTGGAGGGCGCGGGTGCCCCACGGGCCCGGCGCACGCGTCTCGACGGTGGCCGCAGCGGTGCCGGCGGCCGCGGCGGTGGCCGTGGCGGTGGTGGCGGTGCTAGTGGCAGTGGTGGCGGTGGCAGTGGTGGTGTGGGCGGCGGCCGGATCGGTGGCCGCCAGAGCGAAGACGGGAGTGAGCGCGATGCCGAGCACCGCGCGGGACTGCGAAGTCATGGGAATGCCCCCCCGGGCAGGACGAATCGGTTGGCACGGATTCGCCGAACTGTTCGAACAAGTCAGGCGCAGCGTATATCAACCAAGATCGTCCGGCGTGGGGGAATTCACAACCCGTGCCCGGAGGGGGCGGCTGATCCGGACAGACGATGAGCTGCTCGCGGAACTTCGGTCCGAGTTCAGCCTCGTCTGGCGGCTGAGGTTCGCAGTGTCTCCCGGAATCGACACCGCCCTGATCACTCGGTCACCGTCGCTGTGACAAACCGGTGTGTTCAGCGCGCGCCCATGAGGCGATCCAGCGACGGCGCCAGGACCGGGGTGAGTGCCTCGGCGTACGCCTCCGAGAGGTGGCTGTCGTCGCGGTAGACGGCGGTGTCGGCGACGACCACGGGGCAGAGGCCGGTGCGGGGGGCGCAGAGCCAGGGGGTGGGGTCGATGACTGTGGTGGCCGTTGTAGATGCGGCGGTGCGGACGGCTGCACCGCGGGTCGCGTCGCGGGTCGCGTCCGGCAAGTGGTGTGCTCAGGCGCGCAGTTGCAGGGAGTTCCTGGCGGCGCAGTCGATCGGGTCGCCCTTGGGCCATGGGGTGTCGAGCAGGGCGGCGACCCGGGCGCCGGAGGTGCCCAGGTCGCGGAAGGTGTTCTCGAAGCCGGTGGTCCACTGGTGGAGGGGGTGGGC
>NZ_NGFN01000010.1 GCF_002148965.1 Streptomyces swartbergensis
GCCCAGAACGGCACCCGCCACCCCCACGAGGCGAACTGGCCTCGGACAGCGTCGCCGACAGCCCCAGCACCACACCGTTGGCGAGCAGGAACCCCAGCGCGGGCCCGACCTGCGGGAAGCTCGACCACAGCCCGCGCCGCCCGGCGGGCGCGTGCTCCACCGTCAGCAGCACCGCCCCGCCCCACTCCCCGCCGAGCCCCAGCCCCTGGAGGAAACGCAGCACCAGGAGCAGCAGGGGAGCGGCCACGCCGATCGTCTCGTACGTCGGCACGCAGCCGACCGCGACCGTGGCGGCACCGGTCAGCAGCAGGGAGGCGACGAGGACCGGCCGCCGCCCCCGCCGGTCCCCGATGTGCCCGAACAGCACCGACCCCAGCGGCCGCGCGAGGAAGCCCACGCCGAAGGTGGCGAAGGCGGCCAGTGTTCCCGCCACCGGCGAGAAGGTCGGGAAGAACAGCGGCCCCAGGATCAGGGCCGCCGCAGTGCCGTAGACGAAGAAGTCGTAGAACTCGATGGCCGTGCCGGCGAGCGAGGCGGCCGCGAGGCGCGGCATGGACGGGGCCTTTACAGTGCGTACGTCGTGCATGCCGCGTGAACTACCCACAGTGACAGCCGGTTACGGGGGGCGCGCGGAGGCCCCGGGGCACTCAGTAGGTGACCGTGATGCGCCGGGCCGGTCCGTCCACGCGCACGGTGCCGCCGTACGGGATCACCAACTGTGGATCGGTGTGCCCGAAGTCCACGTCGAAGACGATCGTGACGTCAGGGGCGTAGGCCCGCATGGCGCTCAGGACGGCCTGACGCTGGTCGGACGCGTGACGAGCGGCCTCCTCGGGGCTGTTGGGGTGCTCGAAGGACCAGGTCTTCGGGCGGCCCATGAGGAGGGCCGAGAAGCGCTGGAGCAGCCCGCGTTCACCCATGTTGCGCAGGGTGCGGAAGACCTCCGTGGCGCTCGGCATCTCCTCCGAGGTCTCCAGGAGCAGCACGCCTCCGTCGTACTCGGACAGGTCGTGCGCGATCTCGCGGTCAGCCATCAGCAGCCAGCCGATGATCTCCAGGCAGCCGCCCCAACTGCGGCCCTCGACCACCCGGTCGGCGTTGATCCACGTCCAGCCGGTCCCGGGCCGGGTCTCCGGCTCCGCGTCGAAGGTCGCCGGGTCCGCCCAGTCCCGGTCGATGTCACGCCACCGCTCGGCGGGCCGCAGCTCGTACGGGCCGGAGGTGAACAGGGCCGCGCGCAGGGACTCGGCGGTCTCGGGATGCATGGCCCCCGGGCGGCCCAGCTCGCACATCACACTCGCCCCGTGAAAGGCGACGATGCCGCTGTTGCGGAGGTAGGCGAGCAGGTTCGTGTTGTCGCTCATCCCGAAGAACGGCTTCGGATTCGCCCGGATCAACTCCCGGTCCAGCAGCGGCAGCACGGTGATCTGGTCGCCCCCGCCGATCGACGCGATGACCGCCTTGATGTCCGGGTCGGCGAAGGCCGCATGGATGTCGACGGCCCGCTCCTGGGGCGTGGAGCCCATCCTGCGGGTCGCCGGATACTCGACCGGCTCCAGCCCGTACTCCTTGCGCAGCCGCTCCAGGCCCAGCTCGTAGGGGCGCGGGAAGAGCCCCGGCAGGCCGGAGGAGGGTGAGAGCACGCCGATGCTGTCACCGGGGGACGGCTTGGGCGGGTAGGAGAGGCTCGTCATGCCGGGGAGGCTACGGCCCGGCGGGCTGTCGGCGCACCGTGATAAACCGGGTCCGAGCAGCGGTCCGCCACGGGCCGCCCGACCCCGAACGGACCGGAGGAACCGTGCCCCGCACCCTGGCCAACGCCCCGATCATGATCCTCAACGGCCCCAACCTGAACCTGCTCGGCCAGCGTCAGCCGGAGATCTACGGCTCCGACACCCTCGCCGACGTCGAGGCCCTGTGCGCCAAGGCGGCGGCCGCGCACGGCGGCACGGTCGACTTCCGCCAGTCCAACCACGAGGGCGAACTCGTGGACTGGATCCACGAGGCGCGGCTGAACCACTGCGGCATCGTGATCAATCCGGGGGCCTACTCGCACACCTCCGTCGCCATCCTGGACGCCCTCAACACCTGTGACGGCATGCCAGTGTTGGAAGTCCACATCTCCAACATCCACAAGCGTGAGTCGTTCCGGCACCACTCCTACGTCTCGCTGCGCGCCGACGGGGTCATCGCGGGCTGCGGCGTGCAGGGGTACGTGTTCGGCGTGGAGCGGGTCGCGGCGCTGGCCGGGGCGGGGCACGCCGACGCCTGATCCTTCTCGAACGCCCCGCTACAACGGTCGGCTACAACCGCCCCGCCTGCACGATCCGCCGCAGAAAGCGCCGCGTGCGTTCCTGCCGTGGTTCCCCGAAGACCTGCTCGGCGGTGCCGCGTTCCAGCACCACACCGCCCTCCAGGAAACACACCTGGTCGGCGACCTCCCGCGCGAAGCCCATCTCGTGCGTGGCGAGCACCATGGTCATGCCCTCGTCCTTCAGGCCGCGGACGACGGTGAGGACCTCGCCCACCAGCTCGGGATCGAGGGCGGCGGTGATCTCGTCGAGCAGCAGCAGCCGGGGCCGTACGGCCAGGGCACGGACGATCGCCGCCCGCTGCTGCTGGCCGCCGCTCAGCCGGTCCGGGTACTCGCCCGCCTTCCCGCCGAGCCCGAGCCGCTCCAGCAGTTCACGCGCGCGTGCCTCGGCCTCGGCTCGCGGCACACCGTGCACGCGGCGCGGCGCGAGCGTGATGTTCTCCAGGACCGTCAGGTGCGGGAAGAGGTTGTAGGCCTGGAAGACCACGCCGATCCGGCGGCGTACGGCGTCCTGGTCGACGCGTGGGTCGGTGATCTCCTCGTCGTCCAGCCAGATCGCCCCGTCGTCGATCTCCTCCAGCAGGTTCGCGCACCGCAGCAGCGTGGACTTGCCGGATCCGGATGCGCCGATCAGCGCGGTGACCGTGTGCGGGGCGACCTCCAGGTCGACGTCCCGCAGGACGACCGAACCGCCGAAGGACTTGCGGACGGACTCCATGCGCAGCACGGGCGCGTCGCTCATGTGGTTCCTCCCTGGGCCCGCCGGCGGTCCATCCGTGCCGTCACCCAGTCCGTGAAGCGGGTCATCGGAATCGTCAGCGCGACGAAGACCAGACCCGCGACGATGTACGGCGTGTAATTGAGGCTGCGGCCCACGATGATGTCGGCGGCCCGTACGGCGTCCACCGCACCGCCGATCGAGACCAGCCCGGTGTCCTTCTGGAGCGAGACCAGGTCGTTCAGCAGCGGCGGCACCTGTCGGCGCACCGCCTGGGGCAGCACCACGTACCGCAGCGCCTGCCGGTTGCCGAGTCCGAGCGAGCGGGCCGCGGCGCGCTGCGAGGGGTGCACGGACTCGATGCCGGCCCGGAAGACCTCGGCGACGTACGCCGAGTACGTCAGGGTGAGCGCGGTGCCGCCGAGGACCACCGGGTCGACGGTCACCCCTTGGAGCCGTAGTGCCGGCACGCCGAGGACCACGATCATCAGGTTGATGATCAGCGGCAGCCCCCGGAAGAAGTCGGTGTACGCGGCGGCCAGGACGCGCAGGGGGAAGAACACCGGGCCGCGCAGCGTACGGGCCACGGCGATCAGCATGCCGAGGACGAGCACGGCGGCCCCGCAGACCAGCAGCAGCCGGACGTTCAGCCACAGCCCTTCGAGGACCTTCGGGAACGCCTCCCGCGCGTACCCCCAGTCGAAGAAGGTCTCCTTGGTGCGCGGCCACCCGGGTGCGTTGACGACGACCAGGTAGACGACGGCTCCCGTGACGAGGGTCGAGAGCGCGCCGATCGCCGTGGCGCGCCGGGCGCGGGCGCGCTTGTAGCGCTCACGGTCCAGACGCCGCTGCGACGGGACATAACCGTCGTGCTCGCCGGAGCCCTCGGTGAGCTCCTCCTTCACCGTCACTTGAGCACCGGAGCGTCGACGGCGTCCGACAGCCACTGCTTCTCGATCCTCGCCAGCGTGCCGTCCTCGCGCAGCGCGTCCACGGCCCGTGACACGCAGGAGGTGAGCGCGCTGCCCTTGTCGAGGACGAGACCGAACTGTTCCGGCGTACCGCCCTGGTTCTCGAACTGGCCGACGATCGTCGCGTCCGTGATCTCGGCCCCGGTGATGTAGAAGGCGGTCGGCAGGTCCACGACGATGGCGTCGACCTGGCCGTTCTTCAGCGCGGACTTGGCCTGGTCGTTCTTGGCGAACACGGCGGCCGCCCGCGTGGGCCGCACCACGTCGTCGATGTAGTCGAGGCTGGTGGTGCCGACCTGGGCGCCCAGCTTCACGTCCTTGAGGTCCGCGACGCTCTTCACCTTCGCCGCCTTGGAGCCCTTCAGGGCGACGACGGCCTGGCGCACGTCGTAGTAGCCGGACGAGAAGTCCACGGCCTTCTTGCGCTCGTCGCTGATGGACACCTGGTTGATGTCGAAGTCGAAGCTCTTCTCGCCGGGCGCGAAGGCCTTGTTGAACGGGACGGTCTGCCAGACGACCTTGTCCTTGCCATAGCCGAGATGCCGGGCGACGGCGTACGCGACCGCCGACTCGAAGCCCTTGCCGCTCGCTGGGTCGTCGTCCTTGAACCACGGCTCGTAGGCGGGTTCGTCGGTGGCGATCGTCAGCTTGTCCGCGGTCCAGGTGGCCAACTTGCCCTTCTCGCACGTCTTTCCGGCCGAGGACGTGCCGCCCGCCGGCTCCTCCGGCTGCGGCGCACAGCCGACGGCGGTGGCGAGCAAGGCGGCGGTGACGGCGGCGGCGCGGCGCAGGGCACGCGGGGCAGGATGCATGGCGCGAGATTGGCAGCCGCCGGTCCCGTTTGTCGAGGTCACGACGGAACGTGCTCACATCGTGGGAGCGGGTGTTGCGTTCTTGTGAACACTCCCTGACCCGCGTCGAGTTCGGCGGTCGCCGGGGCCGCCGGTCGAGGGCGGGGATCGACAGACCGGCGGCCCGTCCGCCCAGGAGCTGTCATCCTGCGCGGGGCTGCTACCAGTTGACTGCGCAACTACGTGCAGGGGGAGCGTACGTACGACACCGGCGTGTGCGAACGATTCACACGGGGCGCGTACGCGGCCCACTGCTCCACACGCATGCGCCGTGAGCGGCCCCGCGCGTGCGCCCCGCGCGGCCCCTCACCACCCGCGCGCGTGCCACTCCGGCAGATGCGGGCGTTCCGCGCCCAGCGTCGTGTCGTTGCCGTGTCCCGGGTAGACCCATGTCTCGTCCGGGAGCACGTCGAAGATCTTGGTCTCCACATCGTGGATGAGGCTGGCGAACGCCTTGGGGTCCTTGTGGGTGTTGCCCACACCGCCGGGGAAGAGGCAGTCCCCGGTGAACACATGGGGGTGCCCGTGCGGGTCGTCGTAGACGAGGGCGATCGAACCGGGCGTGTGCCCGACCAGGTGGCGCGCGGTGAGCTCCACGCGCCCCACCCGGATGGTGTCGCCGTCGTCGACCAGCACGTCGGTCCGCACCGGGATGCCGTCGGCGTCCTCCCGGCCCGCGTACGTGCGGGCGCCGGTGGCCGCCACGACCTCGGCGAGGGCCTGCCAGTGATCGCCGTGCTGGTGGGTCGTGACGACGGACGCGATGCCGTCGTCACCGATCATGCCGAGCAGTGTCTGCGCCTCGTTCGCGGCGTCGATCAGCAACTGCTCGTCCGTGGCCCGGCAGCGCAGCAGATAGGCGTTGTTGTTCATGGGACCGACCGCGATCTTGGTGATCATCAGGTCCTTGAGCTCGTGCACGTCGGCAGGCCCGCCGACCGTCACCTGTCCGCTGTACGTCATGTCCGCCAGCCTATAGCGGGGGAGTGGCCCGGGCCCTACAGCGGGGGCAGCACGGGAAGCGGGCCGCCGTCCACCGTCAGCGCGGCTCCGGTGCGGCGGCCGGCGAGCCAGCCCAGCAGGTCCGCCGGGGAACCGGTGACGGTCACCTCGGGCCCGTCGTCCGTCTCCCGTCCCGTGCTCCACGCGCGCGTGCCGTCCGTGAGGCGCGTGGGCGGTACGTCGGGACGGCCGGCGAACCGGTCGGCCAAGAAGGCGATCTCCCGCTCGGTGAACTCCGCCGGCAGATCCTCCAGCTCGTACCCGATCCCCAGGTCCACATGGTGCAGCTCCACCTCCACCCACCGCCGGAACGGCACCCGCGACGCGGAGTCCGTGACCCCGTTGCGCAGCTCCACCGTGCGCGACCAGTCCGCGGGAGCGGCCCCGGCCTCCTGGAACCGGGCCGCGCTCTCGCGCAGGTCGGCGAGCTGGACGTCGAGGGGGCGCGGGGCGTCCCGCTCGATGTCGGCGTCCCGGGCCTCGCCGGAGACATACATGGGCCGGCCTTCCAGGACGTTCACGAGGGCGTCGGCGTTGCGGGCGAGGTGGGCCAGCACGTGGCCACGGGTCCAGCCGGGAAGCCGTGACGGCTGCGTCACAGAGACGTTGTCCAGTTTGCCGACTGCGATGAGCAGCCGTTTCGTAGCGGCATGTACACACGCCAGGTCATGACCGTGATCAATCATGGTGCTGACCCTAATCCCGCCACACCTTCGGGTGAAGGTGGTGAACCAGTGCCGGTAATCGAAAGCACGTGCTATATGGTCGGGCGTGACGTCGGGCATGCTGGAAAGCCGGGGTTTGTTGGCAACCCGTGAATCCGACCGGCGTTGTCAGTGGCTCCCTCTAGTCTGAGAAAGCACGGGGGCCCCGCCCCTGTCACTTCTCTCAAGAAAGGTGCGGACCGGCGTGGCCGACCGTCTCATCGTTCGTGGAGCGCGCGAGCACAATCTCAAGAACGTCTCGCTCGACCTCCCGCGCGACTCGCTCATCGTCTTCACGGGCCTGTCGGGGTCGGGCAAGTCCTCGCTGGCCTTCGACACCATCTTCGCCGAGGGACAGCGGCGCTACGTGGAGTCGCTCTCCTCGTACGCCCGGCAGTTCCTCGGCCAGATGGACAAGCCGGACGTCGACTTCATCGAGGGCCTGTCCCCGGCCGTCTCCATCGACCAGAAGTCGACCTCGCGCAACCCGCGCTCCACGGTCGGCACCATCACCGAGGTCTACGACTACCTGCGTCTGCTCTTCGCACGCATCGGCAAGCCGCACTGCCCCGAGTGCGGCCGCCCGATCTCGCGCCAGTCGCCGCAGGCCATCGTCGACAAGGTCCTGGAGCTGCCCGAGGGCAGCCGCTTCCAGGTGCTGTCGCCGCTGGTGCGCGAGCGCAAGGGCGAGTTCGTCGACCTCTTCGCCGACCTCCAGACCAAGGGCTACTCCCGCGCGCGGGTGGACGGCGAGACCATCCAGCTGTCGAACCCGCCCACGCTGAAGAAGCAGGAGAAGCACACCATCGAGGTGGTCGTCGACCGCCTCACGGTCAAGGAAGGCGCCAAGCGCCGTCTCACCGACTCCGTCGAGACCGCCCTCGGCCTGTCCGGCGGCATGGTCGTGCTCGACTTCGTCGACCTCCCCGAGGGCGACCCCGAGCGCGAGCGCATGTACTCGGAGCATCTGTACTGCGCGTACGACGACCTGTCCTTCGAGGAGCTGGAGCCGCGCTCCTTCTCCTTCAACTCGCCCTTCGGCGCCTGCCCGGACTGCTCCGGCATCGGCACGCGCATGGAGGTCGACGCGGAGCTCATCGTCCCGGACCCGGACAAGAGCCTCGACGAGGGTGCCATCCACCCCTGGTCGCACGGCCACACCAAGGACTACTTCGGCCGCCTGATCGGCGCACTCGCCGACGCCCTGGGCTTCCGGACGGACATCCCCTTCGGGGGCCTCCCGCAGCGTGCCAAGAAGGCCCTCCTCCACGGCCACAAGACCCAGGTCGAGGTCCGCTACCGCAACCGCTACGGGCGCGAGCGCCGGTACACCACGGCCTTCGAGGGCGCCGTCCCGTTCGTCAAGCGCAGGCACAGCGAGGCCGAGAGCGACGCCAGCCGTGAGCGCTTCGAGGGCTACATGCGCGAGGTGCCCTGCCCGACCTGTGAGGGCACGCGCCTGAAGCCGATCGTCCTCGCCGTCACGATCATGGACAAGTCCATCGCGGAGGTCTCCGCGATGTCGATCAGCGACTGCGCGGACTTCCTCAGGGAGCTGAAGCTCAGCGCCCGCGACAAGAAGATCGCCGAGCGCGTCCTGAAGGAGGTCAACGAGCGGCTGCGGTTCCTCGTCGACGTGGGCCTGGACTACCTCTCGCTGAACCGCGCGGCCGGCACCCTCTCCGGCGGCGAGGCCCAGCGCATCCGCCTGGCCACCCAGATCGGCTCCGGCCTCGTCGGCGTGCTGTACGTGCTCGACGAGCCGTCCATCGGCCTGCACCAGCGCGACAACCACCGGCTGATCGAGACCCTGGTCCGGCTGCGCGACATGGGCAACACGCTCATCGTCGTCGAGCACGACGAGGACACCATCAAGACCGCCGACTGGATCGTCGACATCGGCCCCGGCGCCGGTGAGCACGGCGGCAAGGTCGTGCACAGCGGCTCCCTGAAGGAGCTGCTCGCCAACGCCGAGTCGCAGACCGGTCAGTACCTGTCCGGCAAGAAGGCCATCCCGCTGCCCGACATCCGGCGCCCGGTCGACCCGTCCCGGCAGCTCACGGTGCACGGCGCCCGGGAGAACAACCTCCAGGACATCGACGTCTCGTTCCCGCTGGGCGTGTTCACCGCCGTCACCGGCGTGTCCGGCTCCGGCAAGTCGACCCTGGTCAACGACATCCTGTACACACACCTGGCCCGCGAACTGAACGGCGCGAGGAACGTACCCGGGCGGCACACGCGCGTGGACGGCGACGACCTCGTCGACAAGGTCGTGCACGTCGACCAGTCGCCCATCGGCCGCACCCCGCGCTCCAACCCGGCCACGTACACCGGCGTCTTCGACCACATCCGCAAGCTGTTCGCCGAGACCACCGAGGCGAAGGTCCGCGGCTACATGCCGGGCCGCTTCTCCTTCAACGTCAAGGGCGGACGCTGCGAGAACTGTGCGGGCGACGGCACCATCAAGATCGAGATGAACTTCCTCCCGGACGTCTACGTCCCGTGCGAGGTCTGCCACGGCGCCCGGTACAACCGGGAGACCCTGGAGGTCCACTACAAGGGCAAGTCCATCGCCGACGTCCTGAACATGCCGATCGAGGAGGCCACGGAGTTCTTCGAGGCGGTCCCCGCGATCTCCCGCCACATGAAGACCCTCAAGGACGTAGGCCTCGGCTACGTCCGGCTCGGCCAGTCCGCGACCACCCTGTCCGGCGGTGAGGCCCAGCGCGTCAAGCTCGCCAGCGAGCTCCAGCGCCGCTCCACCGGCCGCACGGTCTACGTCCTGGACGAGCCGACCACCGGTCTGCACTTCGAGGACATCAGCAAGCTGCTGACGGTCCTGTCCGGACTGGTCGACAAGGGCAACACGGTCATCGTCATCGAGCACAACCTCGACGTGATCAAGACCGCCGACTGGGTCGTCGACATGGGCCCCGAAGGCGGCGCCGGCGGCGGCCTGGTCGTCGCCGAGGGCACGCCCGAGGAGGTCGCCGCGGTCCCGGCCAGCCACACCGGCAAGTTCCTGCGCGAGGTCCTCGGCGCCGACCGGATCAGCGACGCGTCCTCGGTGAAGGCCCCGCGCAGGACGGCGGCGAAGAAGACGGTCCCGGCCCAGACCAGGGCGACCAGGACGGTCAACAGCACCGCGGCCAAGAAGACAGCCGCGAAGTCCACGAAGGCCGCGGCGAAGAAGACGACGCGGACGACCAGGGGCTGACCGACACAAGGGCTGACCGGCCAAGGGCTGACGGCTCCCGCAGACGCGCCGTGCCCCACAGGAACTCCCTGTGGGGCACGGCGCGTCGTGGTGCGGTCAGGCGTTCTTCGGCTCCACGAACTGCATGTCGAGCTGGATCTTCACCACGTCCCCGAGCAGACCGGGGGCGAAGTCGAGCCCGAACTCGCCGCGCCGGATCTCGCCCGTCGCCTCGAACCCGGCATGCCGGCTGCCGTCCATGGGCACGTCGACCAGCCCGCCGAACTCCACGGCGAGCGTCACCGGGCGGGTCACCTCGCCGATGGTCAGCTCGCCCTCCATCGTCCAGTCCTCCCCCTCCCCGGACACCCGCGTCGAGCGGTACGTCATCGTCGGGCGCTTCTCGACGTCGAGCAGGTCGGAGGCGCGTACATGCGCGTCCCGGTCGGCGTTGCCGGTGTCGATCGAGGCCAGATCGACGGTCGCGGAGACCCGCACGTCCTCGACGCGTTCCCCGACGAACAGTTCGGCCTCCAACCGCTCGAAGCGCCCCCGCACCTTGGCGATGCCCAGGTGACGGACGGTGAAGTTCACGGAGGAGTGGAACGGGTCGAGGGCCCAGTGGCCCGGGGCCAGCGGCAGGGCGGTGGTGGCGGTGTCATTCGTCATGCCCTCCACCCTGAAGGCCGCGCGCGCCCTGAGGGAGACCGGCCCGAGCCTGGTAGTGACGGGGCCACCCTCCGCGCCCGCGGGCGCTGTACGTTCGGCGGGTGAGCGACAACGAGTTGGGCACGTTCCTGCGCACCTGGCGCGAAGCCGTCACCCCGGCCGAGGCGGGCTTGCCCGCCGGCCCCCGGCGCCGCACCCCGGGCCTGCGGCGCGCCGAGCTGGCCACCCTCGCGGACATCAGCGTCGAGTACCTCACCCGGCTGGAACAGGGACGTGACCGCAACCCCTCGGCCCAGGTGCTCGGCGCCCTCGCCGACGCCCTGAACCTGTCTCTGGCCGACCGGATGCTGCTGCGCCGCCTGACCAAGGAGGCCGACGGCGGCGACCCGCTGATCTGCGCGGCGGCCCCGTCGCTCAGCCACACGGCGCGCCCCACCGTACGGGCCGTGCTGGACCACCTGGAACCGGCTCCCGCACTGGTGGTCAACTGGATCGGCGACGTCCTCGCCCACACGGCCGGTTACGAACGCCTGGTCGGCCCCCTCGGCCTGCTCGATGACGAGCGCCCCAACCTGCTGCGGTACCTGTTCACCGACGAGCGGGCCCGCGGCGCCTACCGCGACTGGGACCGGGTGGCCGACGACCTCGTCGCCCGGCTCCGGCACGGCGTCCCCTTGCGGGACCCGCACCTCGCCGAGCTGGCCGACGAGCTGACGGTGACGGCCGGGGCGGACTTCGCCGACCGGTTCGCCGACCTGGCCGCGGCACCGCGGCGGACGGGCTCCCAGCACATCGAGCACCCGGAGGCCGGATCGCTGCGACTGCTGCACGAGACGCTCGCGCTGCCCGACGAAGGCCAGCGCGTGATGGTGTACTTGCCCGCGGACGACGCCACGGCCACCGCCCTGGACCGCCTCAACGGCCGTCGCCCCGGCGCGCTGCGGGCCGTGGGGGAGGCCGGCTGAGCGACGCGCACGGGGCGCGTTCCCCGTCGTCCGCCCTGATCGCGGGAGGCGTCAGCCCTTCAGCTCGTGCGCGTACGGCGGTTCCGCACCGGCCCGGGAACAGGTGACCGCCGCCGCACGGGCCGCGAAGCCCAGCAGCCCCGTCCAGCCGTCGGGCCCCAGCGCGGCCAGCGCCCGCGCACTGAGCGCGTCACGTGCCGCGAGCCCGTGCAGCAGCGCCGCGTTCACCGTGTCGCCCGCGCCGATCGTGTCCACGACCTCCACCCGCTCGCCCGGGACCGAGTACTCGCCGCCGGCGGTGAAGGCGGTCAGCCCGTCGCTGCCCCGGGTGATCACGACCGCCGCCGGGCCAGCCGCCAGCCACTCCTGGGGCGTGCCGCCGAGCCACTGGGCGTCCTCCTCGGACAGCTTCAGCAGCGACACCGACGGCAGCCAGCTCTTGAACCGCGCCCGATAGGCGTCCGCGTCCGGGATCAGCCCGGCCCTGACGTTCGGGTCCAGCGCGGTGAAGACGCCCTGCGCGGCCGCCGCACGCATCAGCTCCTCATAGGCGCTCGCCCCCGGCTCCAGCACCAGCGAGCAGGTCCCGAAGGAGACGGCCCGGGTGCCGGGCGGCAGCGCGGCGGGCGCCGTGAACAGCCGGTCCGCCGACCCGTCGACGTAGAAGGAGTACGCCGCCGAGCCGTCCGCGCCGACCGTGGCGACGGCCAGGGTCGTGGGCTCGGCGCCGCGCTGCACCGACGAGACGTCCACCCCGGTCTCCCGCAGCCGGTCCAGCAGGGCCTCCCCGAAGGCGTCGTACGACACCCGGGAGCAGAAGGCGGCGGGGGAGCCGAGACGGCCCAGCGCCACCGCCGTGTTGTACGGGCCGCCGCCGAGCGCCGGCTGGAGTGCCGCCAGGGCACCCGTGCCCCGCGGTACCAGGTCGATCAGTGCCTCACCGGCGACGACGATCATGCGACGGTTCCTCTCTCGGACTGCGCGGACTGCTCAGGCTGCTCGAGCCGCACGGACTGCCCCGGCTCCTCGGGGCAGCCGCACGACGTGCGGTGGACGAAGGTGCAGGGGAGCCGCACGGTCCGGGCGGGCCGGTCCGGCTCGGCGAGACGTTCCAGGAGCACGCGTACGGCCCGGGCGCCGATGTCCCTGCTGGGCTGCGCGACGGCGGTGAGCCGGGGCGAGAACAGGTCCGCCCAGGCGAAGTCGTCGAAGCAGCACAGCGCGATGTCGCCGGGCACGGACAGCCCCTGTGCGCGCAGCCCCCGCAGCGCTCCGATGGTCATCGCGTTGTTGCCGGCGACCAGCGCGGTGGGCGGCACGGCGAGGGACAGCAGGGCGGCGGTGGCCTGTTCGGCGCCGGCCGACTCCGAGTCGCCGTGCACCAGGAGCCGTTCGTCGTACGGCAGCCCCGCGAACGCGAGGCCGGTCCGGTAGCCGGTGATCCGCTCGCTCGTGGTGCTGAGCCCCGGCCGTCCCGCCACCAGCCCGATCCGCCGGTGACCGAGACCGGCGAGGTGGGTGACCAGCCGGGACGTCGGTTCGGCGTTGTCGGCGCAGACCTGGTCGAAGCGCGATCCGCCGTCCGGGGCGTCCACGAGCCGGTCGAGGAACACGGCCGGTACGTCGTGCCGCCCCAGGTAGGCGAGCAGTCCGCGCGGATCCGCGGAGGGCGCGACGATCATGCCGTCCACCCGGCGTTCGTGCAGCAGCTGGACGACCTTGCGCTCGTGCTCCGGGTCGTCGTGCGGATCGGCGATCAGGAGGCTGTAGCCGTGCTCCAGGGCTGCCGCCTCGACGCCCTGGAGGATCTCCGTGAAGTACGGGTTGCTGATCGCCGACACCGCCAGCCCGATGGACCGGGTGCGGGCGGTCACCAGGGAGCGCGCCAGCGTGTTCGTGGTGTAGCCCAGCTCCTCCACGGCGTCCAGGACCGCCTGGCGGGTGTGCGGCAGCACCGGCCGGGTGCCGTTCAGGACGTGCGAGACGGTCGCCACGGAGACACCGGCGCTCCGTGCGACATCGGCCATGGTCGCCATGGCGTTCCCTCCGCCTTCCCGTCCGTCTTCCGGTGCGCCGTCCGACGCCCCACGGCCGGGACGGTATCGCATCCGATGCCGGACGTAAACGCTTGCGCAAGCGTTTACGTCCCACCGCGGCCACGAGCCGGAAACGGTCCCGCCGACGCTCCGGCGGCGGGCGAGGCGATGTTCGCGTTACTCCCAGTCCCAGCCGATCCCCAGGAACCCGGTCCGCACCCGCGGCTCGACCAGGTGCACCGACCGGTGCCGTCCGCTCAGTGCCAGGTCCTGGCAGCCGGTGCGCGGGGCGACCGCCGAGTGCTGGGCGAAACGGTGGCAGCGCACGGGCAGGGCCGCCGCGTCGAAGCACACCTGGAGCGCGTACTGGCCGCCGGGGGAGTCGAAGCCGCGGAGGTACTCGTGTGACACACCCGCCGTGCCGTCCTCGACGCCGAAGCGGAACAGGAACGTGTCGCCCGCCCGCAGCCGGGTGTCGAAGAGCAGCTCGGCCGCGAGCAGACCCGTGTCGTCATGCCAACGGACGCGTCCTGTACGGCAGTTCTCCAGCGCGTGCACCCTCATGCGCTCCGGTACGGCCCCCCGGTCGCCGTGGTGGACGGCCACGAAGCGGTCGACACCGTCACGGTGGGCGCGCACGATGTGGTGCGACTCCCGCTCGGCCAGCTCGCGCCGGGCTCCTATCCGCAGCCGCTCGTGGTGGCCGAGGGTGTGCAGACCGCCGTCCGGCGGGCAGTCCAGCCCGGCAAGCAATTGGTCCAGGACCCCGGAGGCCTCGACGAGGGAGCGGTAGGAGCGGGCCGCGGACCGCTGCCCGGACGCGCCTTCGCCGGACTCGGCGAGCAGCCGGATCAGCGACTCCTCGGGGAGCTCCAGGATCTCCTCCAGCGCGCGCACGGCCCGCAGCGACTCGGGGCGCTGCGGGCGCCTGGCCCCCTGCTGCCAGTAACTCAGGCTCGTCACGCCGACCTTCACCCCGTGGCGGGAAAGATGGTGCTGCACGCGTTGCAGCGGCAGCCCGCGGGCGGCTATCGCGGCACGCAGGGCGACGTGGAAGGGGCCGCCTCGCAGAACCGAGTCCAGTTCCGCGGTGGCGACGTCCGCGTGCTGTGGGGCGTGCGGCATGCAGGGGCCTCTCTGTGAGTCGGCGACGGCTGGTCAGACCGTTCGCGCGGGCCGCCCGGGACCGTCCCGCCGGCGCAGGGGAGGTCTTCACATCCGTACGCCGTCGTTCAGGGCCCCGAGTTCCCCCGCATTGAAGCGTGTTGACCTGGTCCCGACAACACCTGATGCCGGACAGTGACGTACTCCAGGCCGGGCCGATCCGGACATGCGAACGCCCGGGGCGTAGACACCCCGGGCGTTCTCCGCTGCCGGCGCACCCGGCCTCCGCCGAGGCCGGCCCTCCGTCTAGGAGCGGTCGCTTCCGCCCCGTTCCTCGACGGCCAGGCGCTTGGCCCGCACTATGTCGGGGTCGCGCGGGTCGAGGGCGTCGTGCAGCGCGAACGGCTCGTCCGCGTACCGGCGGGCACGGACGGCCCGCCGGGTTTTCTCGATCCGCATCCGCTTCATCTGCGCAGCCCTCCGACCCGTGGCCCGCCCGTTTCCACCGAAACGGCCGGTCCGCACCGACAATCTGTGCCCGCACCGACACGGTCTCCGCCCGACGGACGTCGCCGTGTCCCCATGGGAAGCCTGCATTCCCGCTCCCGGGGTGCCGTAACCCCGGGCGGGGCATGCCATGGGAAACTGCCCCCTCGCCGAGCCCGTGATCGTCCCCCGCCGTCCCGTCGGACTGTCGGTGCTCGCCAGTAGGGTGTGAGACATGGCCGACCCCTCCAGCTACCGCCCCAAACCGGGTGAGATCCCCGACTCGCCGGGGGTCTACAGGTTCCGCGACGAACACCGCCGGGTGATCTACGTCGGAAAGGCGAAAAGCCTGCGCCAGCGCCTGGCGAACTACTTCCAGGACCTGGCGGGCCTCCACCCGCGCACCCGCTCCATGGTCACCACGGCCGCGTCCGTGGAGTGGACGGTGGTGTCCACGGAGGTCGAGGCCCTCCAGCTGGAGTACTCGTGGATCAAGGAGTACGACCCCCGGTTCAACGTCAAGTACCGCGACGACAAGAGCTACCCGTACCTCGCGGTGACGATGAACGAGGAGTACCCGCGCGTGCAGGTGATGCGCGGTCACAAGAAGAAGGGCGTCCGCTACTTCGGGCCGTACGCGCACGCGTGGGCGATCCGCGACACCGTCGACCTGCTGCTGCGCGTCTTCCCCGTGCGCACCTGCTCGGCCGGCGTCTTCAAGAACGCCGCCCGCACGGGCCGCCCCTGCCTCCTCGGTTACATCGACAAGTGCTCGGCCCCCTGCGTGGACCGGGTCTCCGCCGAGGAGCACCGCGAACTGGCCGACGAGTTCTGCGACTTCATGACCGGCCGTACGAACACGTACATCCGCCGCCTGGAGAAGCAGATGGGCGAGGCGGCCGAGGAGATGGAGTACGAGCGGGCGGCCCGGCTGCGCGACGACATCGGGGCCCTGAAGAAGGCCATGGAGAAGAACGCGGTCGTGCTCGCCGACGCGACCGACGCCGACCTGATCGCGGTCGCCGAGGACGAGCTGGAGGCGGCGGTCCAGATCTTCCACGTGCGCGGCGGACGCGTGCGCGGCCAGCGCGGCTGGGTCACCGACAAGGTGGAGGAGATCACCACCGGCGCCCTCGTGGAGCACGCCCTCCAGCAGCTGTACGGCGAGGAGACGGGCGACGCCGTCCCCAAGGAGGTCCTGGTCCCCGCCCTGCCCGACCCGGTGGAGCCCGTCCAGGAGTGGCTCACCGGCCGGCGCGGCTCGGGCGTCTCCCTGCGCATCCCGCAGCGCGGCGACAAGAAGGCCCTCATGGAGACCGTGCAGCGCAACGCCCAGCAGGCGCTCGTCCTGCACAAGACCAAGCGCGCCTCCGACCTGACCACGCGCTCGCGCGCCCTGGAGGAGATCGCCGACGCGCTCGACCTGGACAGCGCCCCGCTGCGGATCGAGTGCTACGACATCTCCCATCTCCAGGGCGACGACGTGGTGGCCTCCATGGTCGTCTTCGAGGACGGCCTGGCACGAAAGAGTGAGTACCGGCGCTTCCAGATCAAGGGCTTCGCCGGACAGGACGACGTCCGCTCCATGCACGAGGTGATCACCCGCCGCTTCCGCCGCTACCTCGCCGAGAAGGAGAGGACGGGCGAGTGGGCGGACGGCGAGACCACCGAGACCACCGAGACCACCGAGACCACAGCGAACGGCGAAACCACAGCGAACGGCGAGCCCACACAGAACGGCGAGCCCACACAGAACGGCGAGCCCACAGAGAACGGCGAGATCATCCCAACGAGCCTCACCGAGGACGACGGCCGCCCCAAGAAGTTCGCCTACCCGCCCCAGCTGGTGGTCGTCGACGGCGGCGCCCCGCAGGTCGCGGCCGCCCGGCGGGCCCTGGACGACCTCGGGATCGACGACATCGCCGTGTGCGGCCTGGCCAAGCGCCTGGAGGAGGTCTGGCTGCCCGGCGACGACGACCCGGTGGTCCTGCCCCGCACCAGCGAGGGCCTGTACCTGCTCCAGCGGGTCCGTGACGAGGCCCACCGCTTCGCGATCACCTACCAGCGCACCAAGCGGTCCAAGCGCTTCCGGTCCAGCCCGCTGGACGATGTCCCAGGGCTCGGGGACACGCGCAAACAGGCACTCCTGAAGCACTTCGGTTCGTTGAAGAAACTGCGATCCGCCACCATCGACCAGATCTGCGAGGTTCCCGGCATAGGCCGCAAGACCGCCGAGACGATCGCGGTGGCCCTCGCCCAGGCGGCCCCGGCCGCACCCGCCGTCAACACGGCGACTGGAGAGATCATGGAAGAGGAACCCGGCACCATGGGTGCCGGTGGGGAGCCCGTGCGGACGGGCGCCCCGGACGAACGACGGGGGCAGGAGACATGAATGTGAACGAGCACGACGAGCAAGAAGAGCAAGCCGGAGACGGAGCACAGGTGACTACGGGCACGCCCAACGACAAGGCCGGAGTCCCGGACGCGGCCATCCCCGAGCTGGTGATCATCTCCGGCATGTCCGGGGCGGGCCGCTCGACGGCCGCGAAGTGTCTGGAGGACCTCGGCTGGTTCGTCGTCGACAACCTGCCGCCCGCGCTGATCCCCACCATGGTGGAGCTCGGCGCCCGCTCCCAGGGCAACGTGGCCCGGATCGCCGTCGTCGTCGACGTCCGCGGCCGCCGCTTCTTCGACAACCTCCGCGAGTCGCTGGCCGACCTGGAGGCGAAGAACGTCACCCGGAGGATCGTCTTCCTTGAGTCCTCCGACGATGCCCTGGTACGCCGCTTCGAGTCGGTGCGCCGCCCGCACCCCCTCCAGGGCGACGGCCGGATCGTCGACGGCATCGCCGCCGAGCGGGAGCTGCTGCGCGAGCTGCGCGGCGACGCCGACCTGGTGATCGACACCTCCAGCCTCAACGTGCACGAACTGCGCGCCAAGATGGACGCCCAGTTCGCCGGCGAGGAGGAGCCGGAGCTGCGGGCCACGGTCATGTCCTTCGGCTACAAGTACGGGCTGCCGGTCGACGCCGACCTGGTCGTCGACTGCCGGTTCCTGCCGAACCCGCACTGGGTCCCGGAGCTGCGCCCGTTCACCGGCCTCAACGACGAGGTGTCCGGGTACGTCTTCAACCAGCCCGGCGCCAAAGAGTTCCTCGACCGGTACACGGAGCTCCTCCAGCTCATCGCCACCGGCTACCGCCGTGAGGGCAAGCGCTACGTGACCATCGCCGTGGGTTGCACGGGCGGCAAGCACCGCTCGGTCGCCATGTCGGAGAAGCTCGCCGCCCGGCTCGCCGCCGAGGGCGTGGAGACGGTGGTCGTACACCGGGACATGGGACGCGAATGACACGACGTACTCCGCGGCTGAGCCGGCTGCGCCGGGTGGTGCCCGACGGCAGCACCGACGCAAGGGGCGGCCGGCCCGCCGAGGCCCGGGGCGGCAGACCCCGCCGCCGGGGCACCCAGCCCAAGGTCGTCGCCCTCGGCGGCGGCATGGGCCTGTCCGCCTCACTCGCCGCGCTGCGCCGGATCACCGGCGACCTCACCGCCGTGGTCACCGTGGCCGACGACGGCGGCTCCAGCGGCCGGCTGCGCGACGAGCTGGGCGTGCTGCCGCCGGGCGACCTGCGCAAGGCACTGGCCGCGCTGTGCGGCGACGACGACTGGGGCCAGACCTGGGCGCGCGTGATCCAGCACCGCTTCCAGTCCAAGGGCGACCTGCACGAACACGCGGTCGGCAACCTGCTGATCGTCGCCCTGTGGGAACAGCTCGGCGACCACGTCCAGGCCCTCGACCTGGTCGGACGGCTGCTCGGCGCGCAGGGGCGCGTGCTGCCCATGTCAGCCGTCCCGCTGGAGCTCCAGGCCCTGGTCAAGGGCCACGACCCGGCGCGCCCGGACGAGGTGGACACGGTCCGCGGCCAGGCCACCGTCGCCCTCACCCCGGGCGAGGTGCAGTCGGTGCACCTGGTGCCGGCCGACCCGCCGGCCGTGCCCGAGGCGGTCGAAGCCGTGCTGGACGCGGACTGGGTGGTGCTCGGCCCCGGCTCCTGGTTCTCCTCGGTCATCCCGCACCTGCTGGTGCCCGAGCTGCTGGACGCGCTCACGCAGACCAAGGCCCGCCGGGTACTCTCCCTGAACCTCGCCCCGCAGCCCGGAGAAACCGAGGGCTTCTCCCCGCAGCGTCATTTGGAGGTTTTGGGACGACACGCCCCTAAACTCGCCCTGGACGTGGTGCTGGCCGACGAGGCCGCCGTGCCCGACCGCGCCTTGCTGACCGATGCCGCCAAACGGTTCGGGGCCGCGGTCGAGCTGGCGCCGGTGGCCCGGCCCGACGGGACCCCGAGGCACGACCCGGAGCTGTTGGCCGCCGCGTACGACCGTATTTTTCGGATGCATGGAAGGATCGGCCCATGGCGATGACGGCAGCGGTGAAGGACGAGATCTCCCGGCTCCCCGTCACCCGGACCTGCTGCAGAAAGGCGGAGGTCTCCGCCATTCTGCGGTTCGCCGGCGGCCTTCACCTGGTGAGCGGTCGGATCGTGATCGAGGCGGAGCTGGACACGGCGATGGCGGCCCGCCGCCTCAAGCGGGACATCCTGGAGATCTTCGGCCACAGCTCGGAGCTGATCGTGATGGCACCGGGCGGACTGCGCCGGGGCTCGCGCTACGTGGTGCGCGTCGTCGCGGGCGGTGACCAGCTGGCCCGCCAGACCGGCCTGGTCGACGGGCGGGGCCGCCCGATCCGCGGCCTGCCCCCGCAGGTGGTCTCGGGGGCCACCTGCGACGCCGAGGCCGCGTGGCGTGGCGCGTTCCTGGCGCACGGCTCGCTCACCGAGCCCGGCCGCTCCTGCTCCCTGGAGGTGACCTGCCCGGGCCCCGAGGCCGCGCTCGCCCTGGTCGGCGCCGCCCGCCGGCTGTCGATCCCCGCGAAGGCCCGCGAGGTGCGCGGCGTGGACCGGGTCGTCGTCCGCGACGGCGACGCGATCGGCGCCCTGCTCACCCGGCTCGGCGCCCACGAGTCGGTGCTGGCCTGGGAGGAGCGCCGGATGCGCCGCGAGGTTCGGGCCACGGCGAATCGGCTCGCCAACTTCGACGACGCCAACCTGCGCCGCTCGGCCCGCGCGGCGGTCGCCGCCGGAGCCCGGGTCCAGCGCGCCCTGGAGATCCTCGGCGAGGACGTGCCCGAGCACCTCGCCGCGGCCGGCCGGCTGCGCATGGATCACAAGCAGGCCTCCCTGGAGGAGCTGGGCGCGCTCGCCGACCCGCCGCTGACCAAGGACGCCGTCGCCGGCCGGATCCGCCGTCTGCTGGCCATGGCCGACAAGCGCGCCTCCGACCTCGGCATCCCGGGCACGGAGGCCAACCTCTCCGAGGAACTGGCCGACAACCTCGTAGGCTGATCCCACAGTTCGTCAAGAAGCCGGTGCCCGCCTCCACTTGGGTGGTCGGCACCGGCTTTCGCGTGTCGTTGGGGCACTCTTGACTCGATCATGGACTGTCATGAGCCTGGCATCTGTTCGCTGCTGTGGCGAACCCACGCTAGGGGGGTTCATGAGACGAAGAGCGAGATCGATCCTCGCTGTCGGCACGCTCCTGATCGGCGGAGCGAGCCTCGCACCCATCGCCCAGGCACAACCGGACAGTTCACCCCCGTCCGACCCGGACGAAGTCAAGGTCTTCCGCGCCGACGTCACCCGCGAGCAGGTACCCCTGCTGCTCGCGGCCGGCCAGGACGGCCACGAACTCAGCGAGCAGGTGCCCGACAAGGGCACCGCCACCATCGAGGTCATCCTGACCGACCAGCAGGCGAAGAAGCTGGCGAGGCAGGGCGTCGACCTCACCGAGCACGACCTCTCCACCAGGGCGGAAGCCCGCGTCGAGAACGCCGCCGAGGGCGTGTTCCGCCCGTACGGCGGCAAGGGCGGCATCAAGGAGGAGATCCTCGAGGCCGCGCAGGACAACCCCGGCCTCACCAAGGTCGTCTCCATCGGCAAGACGATCAAAGGCCAGGACATCCTCGCGCTGAAGCTCACCAAGGGCGCGAAGAAGACGAAGGACGGCTCCAAGCCGTCGGTCCTCTACCTGTCCAACCAGCACGCCCGAGAGTGGATCACGCCGGAGATGACCCGGCGCCTGATGCACCACTACCTGGACAACTACAAGAAGGACCGGCGCGTCAAGAAGATCGTCGACTCCACCGAACTGTGGTTCGTCATCTCGGCCAACCCCGACGGCTACGACCACACCCACGCCAGTGACGGCAACCGCCTGTGGCGCAAGAACCTGCGGGACGTCAACGGCGACGGCGTCATCGGCACCGGCGACGGCGTGGACCTCAACCGCAACTTCGCCTACAAGTGGGGCTACGACGACGAGGGTTCGTCCCCCAATCCCACCAGCGAGACCTACCGCGGCGCGGGCCCGAACTCCGAGCCGGAGACCCAGGCGCTGGATGCTTTCCAGAAGCGGATCGGCTTCACGTACGGCATCAACTACCACTCCGCCGCCGAACTGATCCTCTACGGAGTCGGCTGGCAGGTGGCTACGCACACCCCCGACGACGTCGTGTACGAAGCGCTCGCCGGTACGCCCGAGAACCCCGCGATCCCCGGCTACCACCCGCAGGTCTCCTCCGAGCTGTACACCACCAACGGCGAGGCCGACGGCCACGCGGCGAACGTCAACGGCCTGGCGATGTTCACCCCGGAGATGTCGACCTGTCAGTCCGCCTCCAACGCCGACCCGAACGACGAGTGGAAGGCCTCGGACTGCCGGTCGATCTTCACCTTCCCGGACGACGAGAAGCTGATCCAGCAGGAGTTCGCCAAGAACGTCCCGTTCGCGCTGTCCGTCGCCGAGTCCGCCTCCCACCCCGACCGGCCGTCCTCGTCGGTCGGACTGAGCGCCGCCGACTTCACCCCGGCCGCGTTCCCGGTGTCGTACTCCCGCGGCGCCGACCAGGAGGTCTCCGTCGTCGCACGCAAGTCGCTGCGCGACAAGGAGCTGAAGTACCGGGTCAACGGCGGCCGCACCGAGGACATGGCGCTCAGGCCCTGGAAGGGCGGCGAGACCTACGGAGGTGAGGACAACCTCTACTTCGACGAGTACCGGGCGAAGGTCAGGGACGGCGATCCCGGCGACAAGGTCGAGGTGTGGTTCACCGCTGAGACGAGGAACGGCAAGAAGGTCTCCAGCAAACGCTTCACGTACACCGTCGCCGAACGGCCCAAGGCGGACACCCTCGTCGTCGCCGAGGAGGGCGCGACCGCCACGCAGGCACAGAAGTACGTGGACGCCCTCAAGGCCAGCGGCCGCAGGGCGCTCGTCTGGGACGTCGCCGAGCGCGGCGCGCCGGACGCGCTGGGCGTGCTGAGCCACTTCGACACCGTCGTCCACTACACGGGCGCGAGCGTCCCCGGCAACGCCACCCAGCTCCAGCTGCGCGCCTTCCTCAACGAGGGCGGCAGGCTGATCGAGGCAGGCGAGCAGGCCGGCGGCAGCGTCGACCTCGGCGGCGGCACCCTGTCGAACGACTTCAGCCAGTACTACCTGGGCGCCTACAGCCGTACCTCGGCCGACGGAGCCACCGGCTTCACCGGCTCCGGCGAGCTGGGCGGCTTCACGGGCCCGCTCACCGCGGCGCCCGGCAACCCCCTGGACAAGGCGGGCCGGTACGGCGTCACCTCCGACGAGCTGCCCGCCGACGAGTTCCCGCAGTTCGCGAGCAAGGGCGCCGGACAGTTCGCCGGCGCGGTCAACCCGTACGGCCCGTACGCGGGCTCCTCGATGGCCGCCGCCGTCCACACCGACGACGCCTACAAGCGCCTCACCCGTACCGTTGACCTCACCGGCGTCGCCGCGGCCGACAAGCCCACCCTGCGCACCCAGCTGATGTGGGACACCGAGTCCGGCTACGACAACGTCCTGATCGAGGCCCACACCGCGGGCGCCGACGACTGGACGACCCTGCCCGAGAAGGGGGGCGCCACCAAGGCCACCGTCCCGGCCGAGTGCGGGGGCGGCTTCTACGTCCGTGAGCACCCCTGGCTGAAGCACTACCTGACCCTGTCGGACGACGGCTGCACCGCGACCGGCAGCACCGGGTCGTGGAACAGCCTCACCGGCTCCTCCGGTGGCTGGCGGCAGGTGGAGTTCGACCTGAGCGCGTACGCCGGCAAGGCGGTCGAGGTCTCGATCAGCTATGTCACCGACCCGGGCACCGGCGGGCACGGAGTCCTCGCCGACGACACCTCGCTCGTCGTCGGCGGCACGGCGAAGGAGACCGAGGGCTTCGAGACCTCGCTCGGCGCCTGGAAGACAGCCGGACCACCCGCGGGCAGCCCGGCCGTCCTCAAGGACTGGACCCGCACCGGGGCCCTGTTCCAGACCTACGGAGCGGTCACCACGGACGACACCGTGCTGCTGGGCTTCGGCCTGGAGCACGTCGCCACCGCGGCCGACCGGGCGGCACTGATGAGAAAGGCGCTCGCCTCACTCGACGTGTGACCGCAGACGTGTGACCCCACAGGCGCTGGGGACTCTCCGTCAACAGGCACCACACCGCGTAGCGAAATCGAGTGATCTCGCTCTCGGTGGCGGGCGGTCCGTACCCCTACTGGCCGGTACGGACCGCCCTGCCGTGTATGGGGCATCTGGATGTCACCACCGCAGCCTCAGGGAGGTAGGGTCGTAGGCGGTCGGGGACATCCCAAACAGAGCTCGCCGGCTCTTCATGGCCGGCGTACCAACGAGGAGATCGGTTCGTGACGATCCGCGTAGGCATCAACGGCTTCGGCCGCATCGGTCGTAACTACTTCCGCGCGCTGCTGGAGCAGGGTGCAGACATCGAGATCGTGGCTGTCAACGACCTGGGTGACACCGCGACCACCGCTCACCTGCTGAAGTACGACACCATCCTCGGCCGCCTCAAGCAGGAGGTCTCGCACACCGAGGACACCATCACCGTCGGCGACAAGACCATCAAGGTCCTCGCCGAGCGCAACCCCGCCGACATCCCCTGGGGCGAGCTGGGCGTCGACATCGTCATCGAGTCGACCGGCATCTTCACCAAGAAGGCCGACGCCGAGAAGCACATCGCCGGCGGCGCCAAGAAGGTCCTCATCTCGGCTCCGGCCAAGGACGAGGACGTCACCATCGTCATGGGTGTCAACCAGGACACCTACGACCCGGCGAACCACCACGTCATCTCCAACGCCTCCTGCACCACCAACTGTGTGGCGCCGATGGCGAAGGTCCTCGACGAGAACTTCGGCATCGTCAAGGGCCTGATGACGACGGTGCACGCGTACACGAACGACCAGCGCATCCTGGACTTCCCGCACAAGGACCTGCGCCGCGCCCGTGCCGCCGCCGAGAACATCATCCCGACCACCACGGGTGCCGCCAAGGCCACCGCGCTGGTCCTCCCGCAGCTCAAGGGGAAGCTGGACGGCATGGCCATGCGCGTCCCGGTCCCGACCGGTTCGGTCACCGACCTGGTCATCGAGCTGAGCCGCGAGGTCACCAAGGAAGAGGTCAACGCCGCCTTCCAGAAGGCCGCCGAGGGCGAGCTGAAGGGCATCCTCGAGTACACGGAGGACGCGATCGTCTCGTCCGACATCGTCAACGCCCCGGCGTCCTGCACCTTCGACTCCTCCCTGACCATGGTCCAGGAGGGCAAGAACGTGAAGGTCATCGGCTGGTACGACAACGAGTGGGGCTACTCCAACCGCCTCGTCGACCTGACGGTCTTCGTCGGCAACCAGCTCTGATCCACGGAGCAGGCACGTCCATGTGAGAACAGGGCTCGGGCAGCGCGAGAATGCGCTGTCCGAGCCCTGACTCACGTACAGATCAGAGCTGTTCGATCACGAGCGCTTACGAGCGATCACGAGCTCTTCCAGGAGTCCCCTCATGAAGACGATCGACGAACTCCTCTCCGAAGGGGTGGCCGGCAAGCGGGTCTTCGTCCGCGCCGACCTGAACGTGCCGCTGGACGGCACCACCATCACCGACGACGGCCGGATCCGCGCCGTGCTGCCCACGGTCAAGGCCCTCGCCGACGCGGGCGCCCGGGTGATCGTCGCCTCGCACCTGGGCCGTCCCAAGGGCGCCCCGGACCCGGCCTTCTCCCTCGCCCCGGCCGCCGCGCGCCTCGGTGAGCTCCTCGGCACGGACGTACGGTTCGCCACCGACACGGTCGGCGAGTCCGCCCGGTCCACCGTCGCCGCCCTCGCCGACGGCCAGGTCGCGGTCGTCGAGAACCTGCGCTTCAACGCCGGTGAGACCAGCAAGGACGACGCCGAGCGCGGCGCCTTCGCCGATCAGCTCGCCGCCCTCGCGGACCTCTACATCGGCGACGGCTTCGGGGCCGTGCACCGCAAGCACGCCTCCGTCTACGACCTCCCGGCCCGGCTGCCGCACGCCGCCGGCTACCTCATCGCCAAGGAGGTCGCCGTCCTGAAAAAGCTGACGGAGGACCTCCAGCGGCCCTACGTCGTCGCCCTCGGCGGCGCCAAGGTCTCCGACAAGCTCGCCGTCATCGACCAGCTGCTCGGCAGGGCCGACCGCATCCTCATCGGCGGCGGCATGGCCTACACCTTCCTCAAGGCCAAGGGCTACGAGGTCGGCAGTTCCCTCCTCCAGGAGGACCAGCTCGCGGCCGTCCAGGAGTACCTCGAGCGGGCCGAGAAGACCGGCGTCGAGCTGGTCGTGCCCGTCGACGCCCTGAGCGCGACCGAGTTCCCGGACCTGAAGACCAAGGCTCCCGCCCACCCCACGACCGTCGCCGCGGACGCCATCCCGGCCGACCAGATGGGCCTCGACATCGGGCCCGAGACCCGCAAGCTGTACGCGTCCAAGCTCGCCGACGCCGCCACCGTCTTCTGGAACGGTCCCATGGGCGTCTTCGAGCACCCCGACTACGCCGAGGGCACCAAGGCGGTCGCCCAGGCCCTCGTCGAGTCCAAGGGCTTCACCGTGGTCGGCGGCGGCGACTCCGCCGCCGCCGTGCGCACCCTGGGCTTCGACGAGACGGCATTCGGCCACATCTCGACCGGTGGCGGCGCCTCCCTCGAATACCTCGAGGGCAAGACGCTCCCCGGCCTCGCCGCACTGGAGGACTGACCTAGATGAGCACGCGCACGCCGCTGATGGCGGGTAACTGGAAGATGAACCTCAACCACCTCGAGGCCATCGCCCACGTCCAGAAGCTCGCCTTCGCCCTGGCCGACAAGGACTACGAGGCCGTCGAGGTCGCCGTCCTGCCGCCCTTCACCGACCTGCGCTCCGTACAGACCCTGGTCGACGGCGACAAGCTCAAGATCAAGTACGGCGCCCAGGACATCTCGGCACACGACGGCGGTGCCTACACCGGCGAGATCTCCGGCCCCATGCTGGCCAAGCTGAAGTGCACGTTCGTCGCCATCGGCCACAGCGAGCGCCGCCAGTACCACGCCGAGACCGACGAGCTGGTGAACGCCAAGGTCAAGGCCGCCTACAAGCACGGCCTGACCCCCATCCTGTGCGTCGGCGAGGAACTGGAGGTCCGCGAGGCGGGCAACCACGTCTCCCACACCCTCGCCCAGGTCGAGGGCGGTCTGAAGGACCTCCCCGCCGAGCAGGCCGAGACCGTCGTGATCGCCTACGAGCCCGTCTGGGCCATCGGCACCGGCAAGGTCTGCGGTGCCGAGGACGCCCAGGAGGTCTGCGCGGCGATCCGCGGCAAGATCGCCGAGCTGTACTCGCAGGAGCTGGCCGACAAGGTCCGCATCCAGTACGGCGGCTCCGTGAAGTCCGGCAACGTCGCCGAGATCATGGCGCAGGCCGATATCGACGGCGCCCTGGTCGGCGGCGCCTCGCTGGACGCCGAAGAGTTCGTCAAGATCGTGCGCTTCCGCGACCAGTGAGTATGCGGTAGGCGCGATCCGTCGTACCCTTGCGGGGTCCAGCACTGTGCTGGGCCCCGCGTCGTCCATCCGAATCCGAGGAAGTTGGTCCAGCCGTGGTTTTGGGGTTCTCGATCGCCCTGATCGTCTTCAGCCTGCTGATGATGCTGCTGGTGCTGATGCACAAGGGGAAGGGCGGCGGCCTCTCCGACATGTTCGGTGGTGGCATGCAGTCCTCCGTCGGCGGCTCCTCGGTCGCCGAACGCAACCTCGACCGGATCACCGTCGTGGTCGGTCTGCTCTGGTTCGCGTGCATTGTCGTGCTCGGCATCCTGATGAAGGTGAACAACTGACCGGCCCGCATCCCGCACGCAGTGCGTACGCACGCGATACGTGCGCACGCGATACGTACGTAAGGCCCCATGTTCGGTACGCGCGGCAAAGCGCGGCCTATCATGGGGCTTGCGTCTAGGTGGGAGGGTTGTAACTCCAATCACTGGACGCGCGTTGGGCCTTACGTAGACTGAGGCGCTCGCAGCGAAGCGGAACGCCGACTCGCTTCGCGGCACCATCACGCAGGGAGTTACGACCGTGGCAAGTGGCAACGCGATCCGGGGAAGCCGGGTCGGGGCGGGGCCGATGGGCGAGGCCGAGCGCGGCGAGTCCGCGCCGCGGCTGCGCATCTCCTTCTGGTGCTCCAACGGACACGAGACCCAGCCGAGCTTCGCCAGCGACGCGCAGGTGCCCGAAACCTGGGACTGTCCCCGCTGCGGATTTCCGGCCGGCCAGGACCGGGACAACCCGCCGGACCCGCCGCGCACCGAGCCCTACAAGACGCACCTGGCGTATGTGCGGGAGCGGCGCAGCGACGCGGACGGCGAGGCGATCCTCGCCGAGGCGCTCGCCAAACTGCGGGGCGAGATCTAGGAGTTGAGACCGGCCGGGCACCAGCGGGTGCCCGGCCGGAGCTGCTTTCCGTCCCCGGCGGACCGCCGCTCGCGGACCGATTGTCAGTGGTGCCCTCTACGGTTTGTCGCATCGGGTGAACCGTGAGGGGGAGCAGTGGCGACGGTCGAGGTGGGCAGCATGCGCGCGCCCGCGTGGCGCGGGGGATTCGGACGGCTGTGGAGCGCCGCCGTGCTGTCCAGCTTCGGTGACGCGCTGCGTACGGCCGCGCTGCCGCTGCTGGCCGTCACGCTGACCGACGAGCCGCTGCTCGTCGCCTCCGTCACGGCCTGCGGCTATCTGCCCTGGATCGTCTTCGGCCTGCTCGGCGGGGCCGTCGCCGACCGCGTGGACCAGCGGCGTGCCATGTGGAGGGTGGATGCCTTACGGGGGCTGCTGGTCGCCGCCTTCGCGGTGGCCGTCGCCCTCGGTCACGCCTCGATCGGCCTGCTCATCGTGCTGGCCTTCGCCCTGACCACCCTCCAGACCCTCTTCGACAACGCCGCCACGGCACTGCTGCCCGCCCTGGTCGACCGGGACGCCCTCGGCAGTGCCAACGCCCGGCTGATGACCGGCCAGCGCATCGCGGGCGGCCTGCTGGGCGGGCCCGTCGTCCCGCTGCTGCTGGCGGCCGGGGCCGCCGTGCCGTTCGCCGCCGACGCCGTGACCTTCCTGGTGGCCGCCGCGCTGGTGGCCTCGCTGCCGGCCGCCGAGTCCGGCCGGAAGTCCAGATCGTCGGGCAGCACCCTGCGCCGCGAGATCGCGGAGGGGCTGTGCACCCTGTGGCGCGACCGCGCCCTGCGGGGCCTGTGCGCCGCCACCGCCCTGTGCAACATCGGCATGGGCACCCAGCTCGCCATGCTGGTCGTCCTCGTCACCGACTGGCTCGACGCGGGCCCCGCGGGATACGCGGCGGCGGGCGTGGCCTTCACCCTGGGCAGCCTGACCGGGGGAGTGGTGAACGGCCGGCTGGTCGCGCGTCTCGGCCGGCTGCGGTCGGTGCTGCTCGCCGGCTCGGTGCAGACCGCCGCCCTCGTCGTCATGGGCACCGTGCGCAGCCTGGCCGTGCTGGTGGGCGCGCTGGCCGTCTTCGGGCTCATGGGCATGGTGTGGAACGTCAACACGACGACGCTGATGCAGGAGCGCAGCCCCGCCGGACTGCTGGGCCGGGTGAGCTCGGCCTTCCGGACCCTGGCCTTCGCCGGCGTGCCCCTCGGCGCCCTGCTGGGCGGGGCCGTCGCCACCGCGTGGGGGCCGAACACCCCGCCCCTGCTCACGGCCGTCTTCTTCGTCCTCGCCGTCATCGCGCTGATACCCGGGCTCGACATGAACGTAGATGTTGTCGAGCCGGACGACGGCGCCACGACAGCCGATGTCACGCGCTGATCAATTAAGTTGGGACCGGCAGCGGGGCAAGGTACGCAGGCAGGACAGGAAAGAAGGCTGAACTCCGAGATGAACGCAGACGGCCGTACCAGGCTCAACCAGACGCCCGAGTGGGCGGCACTGGCCAAGCACCGCGAGGAGCTGGGCGACGTCCAGATGCGCGAGCTGTTCGCCGCCGACTCCGGCCGCGGCACCGCGTACACCCTCCGGGTCGGCGACCTGTACGTCGACTACTCCAAGCACCTCGTCACCGACGACACCCTGCGGCTGCTGCGCGAACTGGCCGCCGGCACCGACGTGTTCGGGCTCCGGGACGCCATGTTCCGCGGCGAGAAGATCAACACCACCGAGAACCGGGCCGTGCTGCACACCGCGCTGCGGGCACCGCGGGACGCGGTCGTCGAGGTCGACGGTGAGAACGTGGTGCCGGGCGTGCACGCGGTGCTCGACAAGATGGCCGACTTCGCCGAGCGTGTCCGCTCCGGCGCGTGGACCGGCCACACCGGCAAGCGCATCAGGAACGTGGTCAACGTCGGCATCGGCGGCTCCGACCTGGGTCCCGCGATGGCGTACGAGGTGCTGCGCGCCTTCACCGACCGCGACCTGACGGTCCGCTTCGTGTCGAACGTGGACGGCGCCGACCTGCACGAGGCGCTGCGGGATCTGGACCCGGCTCAGACGCTGTTCGTCATCGCCTCCAAGACCTTCACCACCATCGAGACGGTCACCAACGCCACGTCCGCGCGCGGCTGGCTGCTGGACGCGCTCGGTGACGAGGCCGCCGTCGCCAAGCACTTCGTCGCCCTGTCCACGAACGCCGAGAAGGTCGCCGAGTTCGGCATCGACACGGCCAACATGTTCGAGTTCTGGGACTGGGTCGGCGGCCGCTACTCGTACGACTCCGCGATCGGCCTGTCCCTGATGATCGCCATCGGCCCGGACAACTTCCGGGAGATGCTCGACGGCTTCCGGATCGTCGACGAGCACTTCCGGACCGCGCCCGCCGAGTCCAACGTGCCGCTGCTGCTGGGCCTGCTGGGCATCTGGTACGGCAACTTCCACGACGCCCAGTCGCACGCGGTGCTGCCCTACAGCCACTACCTGTCCAAGTTCACCGCCTACCTCCAGCAGCTCGACATGGAGTCCAACGGCAAGTCGGTGGACCGCGACGGCCGTCCCGTTCAGTGGCAGACGGGGCCGGTGGTGTGGGGAACACCCGGCACCAACGGGCAGCACGCCTACTACCAGCTCATCCACCAGGGCACGAAGCTGATCCCGGCGGACTTCATCGGCTTCGCGCGGCCGGTCGCCGAGCTGAGCGAGGAACTGAAGGCGCAGCACGACCTGCTGATGGCCAATTTCTTCGCCCAGACGCAGGCGCTCGCCTTCGGCAAGACCCCGGAGGAGGTGCGGTCCGAGGGTGTGCCGGAGGAACTGGTGCCGCACAAGACGTTCAAGGGCAACCACCCGACGACCACGATCCTGGCGCCGGAGCTGACGCCGTCCGTGCTGGGCCAGTTGGTCGCCCTCTACGAGCACAAGGTGTTCGTGCAGGGCGCGGTGTGGAACATCGACTCCTTCGACCAGTGGGGCGTGGAGCTGGGCAAGGTCCTCGCCAAACGCGTCGAGCCCGCGCTGACCGAGGGCGCCGAGGTCGAGGGCCTGGACCCCTCCACCAAGGCCCTGGTCGCCACGTACCGGGAGCTGCGCGGCAGGCAGTGACGAGGACCGGGCGGGAGGCGGACGGCGGCGTGCCGTCCGCCCACCGCCCGGCGGCGTGCCCTCCGCTTCCCCTGGACTCCCGGACGATCATCACGGCGAGTGCTCGGCCGGAGCGCGAAGTGGCACGCACACGCGGTAGTTGGACAGGCGGCGCGCTGACGGTCCGGTCCGTCCTGAAGCCCCAGGACGGGGCGCGGGCGGTGTTCCACCCCGCGTGGATACCGCAGCCGCTCGATCCTTCCGTGGAGCGGCTGAAGAGGTTCCGGGTCGAGCGGCGGTACGGGATCCGGCTGAAGGCCCATCCGGCGACTCTGGCACCGGCGCCCGCACCCCGGCCGGTCCCGCCGATGCCGTCGGGGACGCCCCCGGCGGCATCGCCGTACCTGCCGCCGCAGGCCAACCCGTACGGCCGGCCCTACGCGCCCGGCGGGCAGCGCCCGTACGCCCCGCACCCGCAGCCGCCGTACAACCCGCAGCAGACTACGCGGGCTGACCTCCGGGAGCGGTCGGGACGTCAGGCGACCGCGCTCAGCGTGTCCGCGAGTCGGCGGCGGGCCGCGCGGGCCGCGGGCACGGCGGCCAGTGCGGCCGCGCAGAGTACCGCCGCCGTACCGAGCAGCAGCATCAGCGGGGCGGACGGGCCCTGGGCGATCCCGGCGCCGATGCCGCTCGACCGGCCCTGGGCGTCGATCAGCCAGTGGGCGAGCGGCAGGCCCAGGGCGGTGGCGGCGAGCACGGCCGCCAGTGCCGTACAGCCGGTGTCGGTGACCGTGATGGCCGTGATCTGCCGGGGGGACAGGCCGATGGCCTTCAGCGCGAGCAGGTCCCGTTCGCTCTCACGGACGGTGCCGCCGATCGCGGTCAGCAGCTCGATGAGCCCGATGAGGGCGAGGACGGCGATCAGCCCGGCGACGACCGCGCGCAGCGGGGAGAGCCCGTCGGCGGGGTTGGTCACGGTGTGCACGTCCAGATGGCCGCGCCCGGCCGTGGCCAGCCGGTCGGCGACCTCCCGTGGGTCGGCACCGGGATCCAGACGCAACTCGTAGAGGGTCGGGCGGAGCCCGGGGTCGTTGGCGCGGAGGGTGTCGAGGGACGTGGAGATGACCCGGCCGGCGTTCTCCGGCTCGATGCTGCGGCCCACGATGTGCAGGATCTGCGGCTGGTCGCCGACGGTCATCCGCACCCAGTCGCCGACGCGCACGTCGAGCAGGTCGAGCAGTCCCTGCCCGGCCACCGCCTCGTCGGCGCCGCGGGCGGGGCGGCCCTCGGCGAGGGTGTACGGGTAGGGGTCCTGGTCGGTGCCGAGTCCGCGCAGGGCGATGGTCGCCGTCTGGCCCGGGACCAGGGCGGCCGTCTCGACGCCGGGGTAGGCGGCGGCCACCTCCGGGTCGCGTTCCAGGAGAGCGCGGGTCTGCCGCTCGTTCAGGCCGGCGTCGGTGCGGACGCTGAGGGCGGTCGGCAGGCCGACCTGCTCGGGCGTGCTGTGGAAGCGGTCGATGGTGGTCCACGCGCTCATCGCCACGACGATCAGCAGCAGCGGCAGCGTGAGACGGGTGACGGTGGCGAGGGACCGGGGGCGGCGGGTGAACGCCTTGTGCCAGCCCAGCACCAGCGCGGGCGGAATCCGCGCTCCGAGAATCCGCGCTCCGAGGGCGCGGCGGGCCAGATCGGAGAGCTGCCCGCTCCGGGGAGCCGCGGGCCGCAGCCCGAGGGCGCGGCGCAGGCCGCCGGTCAGCCGCCCACCAGGGGGAGCCGACGCGGGGCGCGGTGGCCGGCCCGTAGCCCCGGACAAGCGCCCGCCGAGCGCCGCCGCGGGCCGCTGCACCGGCACCGGCGGCACGCGGCCCGCGCGCCAGGCGGCCAGTCCGGTGGTCGCGCCGATGAACAGCACCGCGCCGACCGGGATCACGAACAGCGCCACGGTGTGTCCGGGCAGCCCCTGCCACACCCCGACCGCGTCCCCGAACCGCCCCGGGATCCGGCTGCCCAGCGCCTCGGCCAGCGCGGCGGCGGCCACGGCACCCAGGAGGGCGTAGGCGAGGTGCTGGAGCAGGAAGACGCGGACCACCTGGCCGGGGGTGAAGCCGATCGCCTTCAGCACGGAGAGGTCCCGCAGGTGGCCTCGGATGCGGGTGCCGATCGCCCCGTGCACGGCGAGCCCGGCGGCGACCAGCGCGCCCAGCCCGAACAGGCCCAGCACCTGACCGAGGAGCCGGTTGTCGCCCTGGGCCTCGGCCCGGGCCTGCTGCCAGGTGGACACCTCCCCGATCGCCCCGGCGCCCAGGACGGTCACCGCACGCTGGACGACGTAGGACGTGTCGCCGGGATCCGTCAGCCGCAGCCCGATCACCTGGCCGCCGGGATCCGGCACGGCCGACGGCAGCGCCCACACCAGGCCCGGCTGCTCACCGGGCCGGTAGCGCGGCTCGGCGCTGTCGGCGAGGCCCACGACGGTCAGTTCCCGGGCGGTGCCGGGCACGGTGAGGGTGTCGCCCGGCTCGGCCAGCAGCGCGCGGGCGAAGCGGCTCTCCAGGACCACACCGTTCGGGGTCGCGGGGTCCAGCCAGCGGCCGGAGACGACCGGCGGGCGGCCGACGGACGGCCGTTGCGGAGTGCCGCGCAGCTCCACGGCGGCGCGGCTGCCGCGCGAGGCGACGGTGGCGGCGGCGGTGGGGTACGGGCCGGCGACGGAGTCGACACCGTCCAGCCCGGCCAGCTTCCCGGTGTCGGCCGCGGTGTCGGTGTGCAGCCACACGTGCGCGCCGTGCGACTGCGTGAACACGCGCTGCCAGGGGTTGGTGGCGTATCCGAACAGGGCCGTGGCCAGCAGCAGGGAGGCGACGATGCCCGCGGTGGCGAGGACGAGGAACAGCGCCTCGCCGCGGTGCGTGCGCAGATCGGAGTGGGCCCAGCGCAGGGTGGCTCGCATACGGGTCAGCCCTTCCGGGGATCGTCGTACACGCGCATGTCAGTCCTTCAGCTCCAGCACACCGGATATGCCGGAGCGGCGCGGCGGGGTGCCGCCGTCGAGGGTCGCGTCGTCGGCGATCCGGCCGTCGAAGAAGCTGATCACCCGGTCCGCGGCGCTCGCCAGCCGGGCGTCATGGGTGACCAGCAGGATCGTCTGGCCGCGCTGGTGGAAGCGGGTCAGCAGCCGCATCACCTCTCGGGTGCCCTTGCTGTCGAGGCTGCCCGCGGGTTCGTCGGCCAGCAGCAGCGGCGGATGGTTGACCAGCGCCCGGGCCAGGGCCACCCGCTGCTGCTCGCCGCCGGACAGCTCGCCCGGCATGCTGCGCTCCTTGCCCGTCAGGCCCAGCTCGGCCAGCAACTGCTCCCGCTCGGCCCGGGCCCGCTTCGGCGAGGTCCCGGCGAGCAGGGCGGGCAGCTCCACGTTGTCGGCGACGGACAGGTTGGACACGAGGTTGAAGAACTGGAAGACGATCCCGATCCGCTTCCGGCGCTCCACCGCCCAGCGGGCCTCGCTGTAGGTGTCGGTGGACTCGCCGTCGAGCCAGATCCTGCCCGCGTCCGGCCGCTGGAGGCCGCCGAGCAGATGCAGCAGTGTCGACTTCCCGGCGCCGGACGGACCGGTGATCGCCACGAACTCGCCGGGCCGTACGCACAGGTCGACCCCGCGCACGGCATGGGCGGGCGCGCCCTCGCCGTGGTGCGTCTTCACCAGCCCCTCGGCGCGCAGCACAGGAGCGGGACGGTCGTCGCTCACTCCAGCTCCTCCAGCTCTTCCTGGCACCGCTCCAGCCAGTCGAGATCGGCTTGCAGGTGCAGCATCGCGCCCTCGATCAGCAGGTGGGCGATGCGGTTGTCGCGGTCTTCGGCGGCGGCCAGCCTCGACAGCTGCCGCATGGTGTTCAGGTACTGGCGACGCTGCTGGTTGATCAGGGAGATCTGGTCGGCGAGCCCGGTCTGCGGAGCGAGCGCCAGCTTCATGAAGAACTCGTCCCGCACCCGCGGCTCGTCCTCGGGCTCCTCGAACCAGGCGCGCAGCGCCTCCCGCCCGGCGTCGGTGAGGTGGTAGACCTTTTTGTTGGGCCGGCTGGACTGCGCCACGTCCTCGCCCTCGATCAGTCCCGACTTCTCGAGGCGGCCGAGGGTCACATAGATCTGGCCGACGTTCGGCTGAGGGTACGCGGAGCCCAGCAGTTGCTCAAGGTCCTGCTTGAGCTCGTAGCCGTGGGCGGGTCCGCGGGCGAGGAGGGCCAGGAGGGGCAGGCGCACGCGTGCAGTCCTCCTGTCCGGTCCAATGTGCTCCAGGCCCTAGTATCGCCCATACCTAACAGGTATACATGGCCTCTGTTCCGGGCGAAGGAGCCCGTCGCCGGTGTACAGGGAGGAACCTATGCGGTGGATCCATGCCGCGGGTAGGGGCCTTCTCGTTCTCGTCGTGGTTCTGACCGGTTACGTCGCCGCCGGGGCGCAGGCGGGCGAGCCCGCCGGCGGCGGCCGTGGACCGCTCACCCTCGCCACCGCCGGAGACCTTACCGGCTACCTCGGTCCTCTGCTGGAGGGCTGGAACCGCACCCACCCCGGCGAAAAAGTGACCCTCGTCGAGCTGCCGGACTCCGCCGACGAGACCCGGGCCCAGATGGCCACCGACCTGCGCGACGGCGACCGCAGCCGGTTCGACGTGCTCAACATCGACGTCAACTGGACCTCGGAGTTCGCCGCGGCGGGCTGGATCCGGCCGCTGCCCCGCGACCGCTTCCCCCTGAAGACCTTCCTCCCGCCGGTCGTGGACACGGCGACCTACGACGGACAGCTCTACGCCGTCCCGTACGTCACCAACGCCGGCCTGCTCCTCTACCGCAAGGACGTCCTCGCGAAGGAGGGCGTGGAGCCGCCGCGCACCTGGGCGGAGCTGGAGCGGTACGCGAAGACCATCGCCCCGAAGTACGGCCTCGACGGCTACGCCGGGCAGTTCCTGCCGTACGAGGGTCTCACCGTCAACGTGGCCGAGGCCGTCTACTCGGCGGGTGGCTCGATCCTCGGCGACGAGGGCGAGCGCGTCACCGTCGACTCGGCGGCGGCCCGCGAGGGCATCGGCTTCCTGGCGCGTGGCGTGCGCGAGGGCTGGATCCCGAAGGCAGCGCTGACGTACAAGGAGGAGGAGTCCAAGCAGGCCTTCCAGGACGGTCGGCTGCTCTTCCTGCGGAACTGGCCGTACGCCTACGTCGGCGCCTCCGCCCCGGGCTCCGAGGTCGCCGGGAAGGTCGGCGCCGTCCCCCTGCCGGGACCGGACGGGCCGGGGACGAGTGTCCTCGGCGGTTCCAACCTGGCCGTCAGCGCGCACGCGCGGCACCCGGACTCGGCCGCCCGCCTGATCGCCTACCTCACCAGCGAGCGCGTCCAGCGCCAGGTCCTCACGCGCGGCGCGCTGCCGCCCGTCCGGGCCGATCTCTACGAGGATCCCGCGCTCATCCGCAGGTTCCCCTACCTGCCGACCCTGCGCGAGAGCGTGCGCACGGCCGAGCCGCGCCCCAAGAGCCCGCGCTACGACCAGGTCAGTCTGGTGGTGCAGGCGGTCGTGCACGACGCGATGGCCGGGCACGAGACGCCCACGGCGGCGGTGCGCCGGCTGGCGCGGGAGCTCGCCGTCATCTCAAGCCGGTAGCGCTTCTACTTACGTGTTAGGTAACGCGGACGTCTCATCTGGCTGAGATATGTCCGGTAGGTGCAGGTTTCCACCTCTTCAACTCCTCGGTAGCTTCTGCCTTTTCATTGACACCCTCTCGACACGCCTACTTAACATGCATGCATAACCGCTGCCCTCCTCAGAGACAGGTCGATGGGTTGAACAGGCACCACTGGTGGCGTGACGCAGTGATCTATCAGGTGTACGTCCGCAGCTTCCTGGACAGCACCGGTGACGGCGTCGGCGATCTCGCCGGAGTCCGGGCCGGGCTGCCGTATCTGAAGAAGCTCGGCGTCGACGGGATCTGGCTGAGCCCCTTCTATCCCTCGCCGCAGCACGACCACGGCTACGACGTGGCCGACTACTGCGACGTCGACCCGCTCTTCGGCGACCTCGACGAGTTCGACCTGCTGGTGGGCGCCGCGCGGCGGCTCGGCATCAAGGTGCTGCTCGACATCGTCCCGAACCACTGCTCCAGCGAGCACCCCTGGTTCCGTGAGGCGCTCGCGGCCCCGCCCGGCAGCCCGGCCCGCGCCCGCTTCCACTTCGCCGACGGCCGCGGCCCGGACGGTGCCGAGCCGCCCAACAACTGGCACTCCATGTTCGGCGGCCCCGCCTGGAGCCGCGTGACCGAGCCGGACGGCCGGCCCGGCCAGTGGTACCTGCACATGTTCGCGCCCGAGCAGCCCGACTGGAACTGGCGCAACCCTCAGATCGCCGCCGAGTTCGACCGGATCCTCCGCTTCTGGCTGGACCGGGGCATCGACGGCTTCCGCATCGACGTCGCGGCCGGACTCTTCAAGCACCCGGAGCTGCCCGACTCGGACGACCCGGAGGCCGACGCCCGAACCCGTGACTCGGTCAACCCGCTCGCCTGGAACCAGCCCGAGGTCCACGACGTGTGGCGGCGCTGGCGCTCCATATGCGAGGAGTACACCGAGCGCGACGGCTGCGAACGCCTCCTCGTCGGCGAGGTCTCCGTCCCGACCGCCCGCGAACACGCCCAGTACGTCCGCCCCGACGAGCTCCACCAGGCCTTCTTCTTCGACCTGCTCAGCGCCCCCTGGGACCCGGATGCCTTCCGGAAGGTGATCTCCGAGGCCATGCAGGACATCGCCGGGACCGGCTCGACCGTCACCTGGGTCCTCAACAACCACGACCAGGTCCGCACCGTCACCCGCTACGGCGAACCCGCCACCGGGGGCAGCGGACTCGGCGCCGCCCGCGCCCGGGCCGCCGCGCTCCTGATGCTGGCCTTGCCCGGAGCCGCGTACATCTACCAGGGCGAGGAGCTCGGCCTGCCCGAGGTCGTGGACCTGCCCGACGACGTGCTCACCGACCCGATCTTCCGCCGCACCGGCAGCCGGGCCCGCATCCGCGACGGCTGCCGCGTGCCGCTGCCCTGGTCGGGCCAGGCCTCGCCCTTCGGCTTCACCTCCGGTGAGGAGAGCGCCAAGCCGTGGCTGCCCCAGCCGGAGTACTTCGCCGAGTACGCCACCGACCGGGCCCTCGCCGACACCCGCTCCTTCTGGCACCTGTACCGCGACGGTCTCCAACTGCGCTCCGCCCTGCCCCAGTTGGGCGAGGGCACGCTGCGCTGGCTGGACTCCCCGCCCGGCGTGCTGGCCTTCACCCGCGGCGACGACCTGGTGTGCGCCGTCCACTTCGGTACGGCCCCCACCCCCGCGCCGGTCTCCGGCACCCCCCTGCTCGCCAGCGGCGCCTGCGCGCCCGGAGTGCTCTCCGGCTCGACGGCCGCCTGGTGGATCCGTTCCTGACCGCCCGCAATCCAACCCCGCAAGTCAACTCCCCGAAGGGACATCAACGATGATGCGACGACGTACCACCCTGCTCACCGGCTGCACCGCCCTCGTCCTGGCGCTCGGCACCACCGCCTGCGGCGGCGGCCCCGTCGCGGCCGGCGGCGGCGACAAGGCGCTCGACGGCCAGACCATCACCGTGGCCGGTGTCTGGTCCGGCACCGAGCAGAAGAACTTCCAGAAGGTGCTGGACGCCTTCACCGAGAAGACCGGCGCCAAGACGCAGTTCACGTCCACCGGCGACAACGTCTCCACCGTCGTCGGCAGCAAGATCGAGGGCGGCAACGCTCCCGACGTCGTGATGGTCCCGCAGGTCGGCGTGCTCAAGCAGTTCGCGCAGAACGGCTGGCTCAAGCCGCTGTCGAAGAAGACCGAGCAGTCCGTGGACGCCGGGTACGCCCCCGTGTGGAAGGAGTACGGCAGCGTCGACGGCACCCTCTACGGCCTCTACTTCAAGGCCGCCCACAAGTCGACCGTCTGGTACAGCCCCGACGCCCTCGCCCAGGCCGGGGTGAAGCCCCCGAAGACCTACGACGAGATGCTGAAGGCCGGGCAGACCGTGTCCGACTCCGGCCTCGCCGCGTTCTCCGTCGCCGGGCAGGACGGCTGGACCCTCACCGACTGGTTCGAGAACGTCTACCTCTCCCAGGCCGGACCCGAGAAGTACGACGCCCTCGCCGCGCACAAGCTGAAGTGGACCGACGCGTCCGTCGTCGACGCCCTCACCACGCTCGGCAAGCTCTTCAAGGACAAGCAGCTCATCGCCGGCGGCCAGAAGGGCGCCCTGAACACCGACTTCCCCGGCTCGGTGGAGAAGGTGTTCGGGCCGGAGCCCGAGGCCGGCATGGTCTACGAGGGCGACTTCGTCGCCGGCGTCGCCAAGGACCAGTTCGGCAAGAAGGTCGGCGAGGACGCCAACTTCTTCCCGTTCCCGGCGGTCGCCGATGGCGAGGCGCCGGTCGTCAGCGGCGGTGACGCGGCCGTCGTCCTCAAGGACGGCAAGAACCAGAAGGCCGCCCAGGCCCTCCTGGAGTTCCTGGCGACCCCCGAGGCCTCGGCCGTGTGGGCGGAGGCGGGCGGCTTCCTGTCCCCGAACAAGAAGCTCGACCTCGCCTCCTACGGCGACGACGTCACCCGCGCCACCGCCAAGTCCCTCGTCGAGGCCGGGGACTCGGTCCGCTTCGACATGTCCGACCAGGCCCCGGCGTCCTTCGGCGGCACCAAGGGCACCGGCGAGTGGAAGCTGCTCCAGGACTTCCTGCGCGACCCGTCCGACCCGAAGGGCACCGCGGCGAAGCTGGAGGCCGCGGCGGCCAAGGCGTACCAGGACTGATCCGCCATGACAGCGACCCTCGTCAAAGAGACGAACCCCCCACCGCCCGTCACGGTCGCCGACCGCACCCGGCGGCTGCGGCGGCGCGGCAAGATCGTCGCCCTGCTGTTCGTGCTGCCCGCACTGCTGCTGCTCGGCGCGCTCGTCGTCTACCCCGTGCTGTTCAGCGTCGGCCGCAGCTTCTTCGACGCCTCCGGGACGACCTTCGTCGGCGGCGAGAACTACGCCGAGATGTTCCGCGACCCGGCGACCCTCACGGCCGTCCGCAACACGGCCATCTGGGTCGTCGTGGCACCGGCCCTGCTGACCGGCCTCGGGCTGATCCTGGCCGTCCTGGTGGAGAAGGTCCGCTGGGCCACGGCCTTCAAGCTGCTCCTCTTCATGCCGATGGCGGTGTCCTTCCTCGCCGCCGGCATCATCTTCCGGCTCGCCTACGACGAGGACCCGGACAAGGGCGTCCTGAACGCCGCGGTCGTCTCCGTCCACGACGCCTTCAAGGCGCAGTCCTCGTACCCGACGGCCCGGGCGCGCGACGGACAGGGCCTGACGAAGGACAAGGACGGTTCGTACCGCACGACCACCAGCGTCTCCCCGGGTGACGCGGTGACGCTGGGCATGGTCGGCGTGCTGCCCGGTGACCTGCCCGGCGGGACCCGGCCCGCGTACGCGGCGGCGGGGCAGAAGGCCGCCCCCGACGAACTGCGCGGCGTGGTCTACCTGGACTTCACGCCCGGCGGGGGAGGGGAGCAGGGCAAGGTCGACCGGCGGGAGAGCGGACTGCCCCAGATGAAGGTCGAGGCGGTGCGCGACGGCAAGGCCGTCGCCACGGCGACCACCGCGTCCGACGGCTCCTTCCGCTTCGACGGACTCGAACCGGGCTCGTACGCGGTGAAGCTGCCGTCGTCCAACTTCGCCCCGCCCTACGAGGGTGTCTCCTGGCTCGGACCGGCGCTCGTCACACCGGCGATCATCGGGGCCTACCTGTGGATCTGGACCGGCTTCGCCATGGTGCTGATCGGGGCGGGCCTGTCGACGCTGCCGCGGGACGCGCTGGAGGCGGCGCGGATGGACGGCGCGAACGAGTGGCAGATCTTCCGGCGGATCACGGTGCCACTGCTGGCACCGGTGCTGACGGTCGTGTTCATCACCCTCGTCATCAACGTGATGAAGGTGTTCGACCTCGTCTACATCATCGCGCCCGGTCCGGTGCAGGAGGACGCGACCGTGCTCGCGACGCAGATGTGGCTGGTGTCGTTCGGCGGCGGCAACAACCAGGGGCTCGGCAGCGCGCTCGGTGTGCTGCTCCTGCTGCTGGTGGTTCCGGCCATGGTGTTCAACGTCCGCCGTTTCCGAAGGGGGCAGCGTTGACTTCCTCCCCCGCCTGAAGGCGGGGGATTCCAGCGGTCGCCCGCTGGGATTCCTGCTTCACCGACGACCGCCCCGTCCGGGAGGACTCCCGTTGAGGTCTTACACCGTCTCCACAGGCAGACGCCGCCAGCCCGGCGGCCAGGGTGTTGCGTGCCGCGTTCACGTCGCGGTCATGCACGGTGCCGCACTCGCACGTCCACTCGCGGACGTTCAGCGGCAGTTTCCCGCGGATCGTTCCGCAGGTTCCACACAGCTTCGAGCTGGGGAATCAGCGGTCGATCACGACGAGTTCACGCCCGTACCAGGCGCACTTGTACTCCAGCATCATGCGCAGGTCCGTCCAGGCCGCGTCAGAGATGGCGCGCGCGACCTTGCCGTTCTTCAGCAGGTTGCGGACGGTGAGGTCCTCGATCACGACCGTTTGGTTCTCACGGACGAGCCGAGTCGACAGCTTGTGCAGGAAGTCCCGACGGCGGTCGGCGATCCGCGCGTGGACCTTGGCGACGCGACGCCGGGCTTTCTCCCGGTTCGCCGAGCCCTTCGCCTTCCGCGACAGGTCTCGTTGGGCTTTCGCCAGGCGAGCGCGGTCACGCCGCTCGTGCTTCGGGTTGGCGATCTTCTCCCCGATGGACAGGGTCACCAGCGACGTGATCCCGGCGTCGATGCCAACCGCCGCGTTCGCGGCGGGTGCCGGGGTGATGGTGTCCTCGACGAGTATGGAGACGAACCAGCGTCCGGCCGCGTCGCGGGATACGGTGATCGTCCTCGGCTCCGAGCCTTGTGGAAGGGGACGCGACTGGGTGTACTCGGCAGACGAGCGGGACTTCTTCCGGCTTTTGTACCTGGGGTACTTGGCTCGCTTGGCGAAGAAGTTCCCGAACGCTGTCTGAAGGTGCCTCAGCGCTTGCTGGAGCGGGACGGAGGAAACCTCCGCGAGGAAGGCGAGTTCCTCGGTCTTCTTCCACTCCGTCAGCGCGGCGGACGACTGCACGTAGGAGATCCGGCGCTGCTCGCCGTACCAGGCCCGCGTGCGCTCCTCCAGCTCCCGCTTGACCTGCTGCGTCACGCCTCACATCTTGTCAATTTCCGTGTGAGCGCAGGGTGTCGGTCGGTGGCCGGTGAACGCCCGTCCGCCCCGGCGGCGAACCAGATTTCGCTGCCCCGCTCCGCAGGAGCTTCGTTTCCTCCCAGGCCTGAAGGCCGGGATATCCACGAAGGAGAGACCGGATGAGCGCGGTTCGGCGCGGGTTGGGCAACGGGGTCGTCCAGGCCTTCCTCGTCATTGTGGGCCTCGTGTGGATGACGCCGCTGGCCGGGCTGTTCCTGTCCTCGCTGAGGTCCGCCGAGGACACGGCGAAGGGCGGCTGGTGGACGGTGTTCTCCACCCCCGGGCAGCTGTCCTTCGACAACTACTCCTCGCTGTTGCAGAACTCGGGCATCACACAGGCGTTCTGGAACACGGTGCTGATTTCGGTGCCCACGACGGTCCTGGTCGTGGTGATCGCGGCGCTCGCCGGCTACGCGTTCGCGTGGCTGGACTTCCCCGGGCGGGAGGCGGTCTTCCTGGTCGTGGTCGCGCTGCTGGTGGTGCCCGTGCAGATCGGGCTGCTGCCGGTCGCCAAACTCTTCGGTCAGCTCGGCCTGTTCGGCACGATCCCCGGCGTCGTCCTCTTCCATGTGGCCTACGGCCTGCCGTTCGCGGTGTTCCTGCTGCGGAACTACTTCGCCGAGATGCCGAAGGAGATGCTGGAGGCGGCTCGGATGGACGGCGGCAGCGAATGGCGTATCTTCACGCGGCTCGTGCTGCCCGTGGGGCGGCCGGCGATCGCCTCCCTGGCCATCTTCCAGTTCCTGTGGGTGTGGAACGACATGCTGGTGGCGCTGCTGTTCGCGGACAGTGCCTCGCAGCCGCTGACAGTGGAACTCCAGTCCCAGATACGGCAGTTCGGCAGCAACATCGACGTCCTGGCGCCCGGGGCGTTCGTGTCCCTGGTCGTGCCTGTCGTCGTGTTCTTCGCGTTCCAGAAGCACTTTGTGCAGGGCGTGATGGCGGGGTCGGTCAAGTGATCACAGCCCAGGAGACCGCTACTCGATCACATGTTTCACAACTAATGCATATCGTGTAGGTGATCTGTACTGTCCGGGAAGATCGGAACTGATAGGTAGATACCTCCAGGGGGCTGTGAGGCTGGTTGCCCCTGTGCGTTCGCAGGAGGTAGCACCGCATGACCCACCAGTCCCGACCCGTGTCCGCCGTCGGCGATCCGGCTCTCGGGCGCTTGAAGGCAGTCCTCGACGACTGGCGAAACTCCCTGCTGGACATGGGCGGGCGCAATCGCCTGCTGAACTTCCGTCCCACCCGGACGTCGACGCTGGAGATCACCTCGCCCGGCATCGGCGCTCTCCTGGCGGACCTCGCGAAGGGCTGGGAGTTCGCCCCGGTCCTCGAAGCGGAGGCGCAGGACGACCGGGCCGGGACGGCCGACCGGCGGAACCGTCCCGGGCTGGTCACCCAGAAGACCACCCAGGCGTCCCTGGACAGCGCGCTGTACCAACTGCGCCAGAAGTCCGGGCAGATGTACAACGACTACGGCTTGTGGGTGCTGTGGCTCGGCGTCGGCATGCTCGACTGGTGCGAGGCCGACGCCCACGAGAGCAGCGCCGCGCCGCTGGTCCTGGTCCCCGTGGAGCTGCGCCGGGACAGCCACCGCCGTTACCGCCTCCACCTGGCTGACGACCAGGACCGCATCCACAATCCCGCACTGGCGGTGAAACTCGAACGGCTCGGTATCGACTGGAGCCCGGTCACCGGCACCGACGTCGGTGACCTGCCCGCCGTGCTCTCCGCCGCACGCTCGGTCGCCGGCGGCCTCAAGGGCTGGTCCGTGCACGAGCAGGTCGTACTCGGCCTGTTCGCCTCGCACCGGGAGGCGATGTACCAGGACCTGCAGCAGAACGAGGACCAGATCCTGGCCCACCCTCTCGTACGGGCCGCCGCCCTCGGCCCCGACGCGGGGCTGCCCGACGACCTGGTCGGATTCGAACCGCCTGAGCTGGACCGCATCGACGAGGTCCAACTGCCCGAGAAGACGCCCTTGGTCCTCGACGCCGACGCATCGCAGCGTCAATGCATCGCCGCGGTTCTGGACGGCCGGTCGTTCGTGATGAGCGGCCCGCCCGGTACCGGTAAGAGCCAGACCATCACCAACATGATCGCGGCGCTCATGCACGCCGGCCGCAGCGTGCTGTTCGTGAGTGAGAAGGCGGCGGCGCTCGACGTCGTACGCAACCGGCTGCGCGGGGTGGGCCTCGGCGACTTCGTCATGGCATTGCACAGCGGTGACACGAGCAAGAAGGCCGTCGCCACCGAACTGGCCCGGGTGCTGACCACCGAAGCGCGCGTCACCGGGGCCGCCGCACACGAGCTGGAGCGGGCCCGGAAGCTGCGCGAGGAACTGTCCGCCTACGCCGCGGCCATGAACCAGGTTCGCGAACCGCTGCAACGCACCCTGCACGACGTCCTTGGCCGCCTCGTGCAGCTGGAGCAGGCAGGCACCCCGAACCTGCCGCTGACCGCAGAGAACGCCAAGGCCGTCCGGTCCCTGAGCGCCGGTGCCCTGCTGGAACTGGCCGCCGCCTCGCAGGCCGTCAGCCGTGCCTGGCGCCCCGCCGCCGAGGGTGAGGCCTTCCCCTGGCGTGGACTGGTCGGCACGGACGCCCACCAGGTCGTGTCCGAGGCCGCCGAGGCCCTGGACGCCCTGCTGACGGCGACCGGACGCCGCCCCTTCCCCGCCACGCGGGACGAACCCCGCTCGGTTCGGGAAGCCGAGCAGATGGTGCGGACGCTTCAGGCCGGCCTGCCGACCGGGACGGTCCCGGCGGACGGCGGCCTGCCGGACGACGTGTCCGCTCAGCTCGCTCAGCTCGCGGACCTCTTCGGCATGCCCAAGCCCAACGGCGCCGACGCCGCGTTCGCCCTGTGCGAGCTCGCCGACCTGACGGCCTCCGGCCACCGTCCGCCACACGGCTGGTTCGTCGCCGATGTCCTGGCGCGGGCCCGCGAGGCCGCGGAGGAACTGCGCCGGGCACTGGACGCCGAGACGGCGGCCCGTGACGCCGCCGACGACGTCTTCGGCGAGCAGGTCCTCACCGCCGTCGAACTGCCCGACATCGCGGGACGGTTCGCCGAGCAGCACCGCGGACTGATGGCCCGCTTCTCCGCCCAGTACAAAGCCGACCGCGTGTCCGTGGCCGCGCTCACCCGCACCGGCATCTGGGACAAGTCGCTGGCCGCCCGGCTGGAACAGGCGCTGGCCTGGTACAACGCCGCCACCGAGGTGGCCCGGCTGGCCGACCGACACAGCGCGATCCTCGGTCGGTACACGCCGCGGACCACGCACGAGCTGGAGGATCTCGACCGTGCACTGGCGACGGCCGAGCGCATCGCCGCGCTGAGCCCCGAAGCCGTACGACGCGAACACCTCGTCGACCGCCTCGCTGACGGCGCCGACCCCGACGATCTCCCGGCCCTGCTGGCGAAGAACGTGCGGACCTCGCTCGGCTCGTGGTGCGCGGTCGCCACGGGCCGCGCCGAGCGCTGGAGCCGCTCCGTGACCGCCCTGCTCGACCTGTTCGACACCGGCCGCCGCACCCAGCTCTCACCTTCTTTGCTGGGCACCTTCGACCAGGCCCGGCGGGTGGTCGACGCCCTCCGGGCCGACCGGGAGGGCCCTGACGAGTGGCACGCCCACCTCGCCGGTTTCTCCGTCCTCGCCCGGCACGGGGCGGGCGGCCTCGTCGCGAGCGCGGCCGAGCGGGGTGTCGACCCGGACCGGCTGCCCGACATCGTCGAACAGGCGCTGCTGCGTGCCTGGGCCGACGACCTCCTCGCCACGGACAAGCGCCTGCGCAGCACCCGATCCGACGACCTGAACGCGCGGGTGGCCGACTTCCAGGAGGCCGACCGCCGACTGATCGCCGCCGCGGGAGGTGCCGTCATCGCGGCGTGCAACAAGCGAAGGCCCAGGCGCTTCGCCGGAGGCGCGGGCGCGGTGATCGTACGCGAGGCGGAGAAGAAGACCCGGCACATGCCGGTGCGTGAACTCCTCGGCAGAACCCGCGAGGTCGTCCAGTCGGTCAAGCCGTGCTTCATGATGAGCCCGCTGACCGTCAGCCAGTTCCTGCCCAGCGACTTCCACTTCGATGTCGTCATCTTCGACGAGGCGTCCCAGGTCCGGCCCGGTGACGCGGTCAACTGCATCTACCGGGGGCGCACGCTCGTCGTCGCCGGTGACGACAAGCAGCTGCCGCCGACCTCGTTCTTCGACGCGTCGGTCGAAGACGAGTCCGACGAGTACACCGAGGACGTCCCGGACTCCTTCGAGTCCCTGCTGCACGCCTGCAAGGCCGGTGCCATGCGGGAGCTGCCGCTGCGCTGGCACTACCGCAGCCGCCACGAGAACCTGATCACCTTCAGCAACCACGAGTTCTACGCCAACTCGATGGTCACCTTCCCCGGAGCTCTCGACGAGGGCAACGACGTAGGCGTCGCCTTCTTGAAGGCCGACGGTGTCTACGACCGAGGAGGCCGCCGCGACAACCGGACGGAGGCGGACTTCGTCGCCCGACGCGTCATCCACCACTTCGACTCCCGCCCCGGCAAGACCCTCGGAGTGGTCGCTCTCTCTCAGGCGCAGGCCTCCGCGATCGACCAGGCCGTACAGCAGGCCCGGCTGGCGCGACCCGACCTGGACCACTGCTTCACCGAGGATCGTCTCGACGGCTTCTTCGTCAAGAACCTGGAATCCGTACAGGGCGACGAGCGCGACGTGATGATCATGTCCGTGGGTTACGGTCCCGACGAACACGGCAAGGTGGGGCTCAACTTCGGCCCCATCAACAAGAGTGGCGGCTGGCGCCGCCTCAACGTGGCGGTGACCCGCGCCCGCTACCGCATGGAGGTCGTCGCTTCCTTCCGTGGCACGAGCCTTGCCGACAGCCCCAACGAGAGCGTGCAGTACCTCAAGCGCTACCTCGAGTACGCCGAGAACGGCCCGGCCGTCCTGGCGCGGGACGTGGTGCAGTCCGACGCCGAGCCCGACAGCCCGTTCGAGGAGTCCGTCCTCGCGGTCCTGCGCGGCTGGGGTTACCGGGTCCAGCCACAGGTGGGCGTCGCCGGCTACCGCATCGATCTCGGTGTGCGCCACCCCGAGCTGCCGGGCGCGTACGCCCTCGGCATCGAGTGCGACGGTGCCATGTACCACTCGTCCAAGGCCGCCCGGGACCGCGACCGACTGCGCGAGCAGGTGCTCAACGGGCTCGGCTGGCGTCTGTACCGCATCTGGGGCACCGACTGGTACCGGGGACGTGCGGCCGCCGAACTCCGGCTGCGGGAGGCGGTCGAGCAGGCCATCGCCCAGGGCCCGCTCGCCGCGGGCAGCGCGGTGCCGCAGGCGCCTGATCCCGACGACGGGGGGTCCGGCGCGGTGGCGGCTGTGGCCGACGCCGAAGCGGGTGGCGGACTGCCTGCGGTGCCGTCCCCGCGCACGCCGGCCCAGGCGGAGGTGGAGTACGAGCGGGTGCCGGTGGACACAGCCGGGGAACGCGAGTGGAGCGCCCCCTACGCGCTGAGCGAGGTCGTGATCAGCCCGCGGTACGAACTGCACACACCGGAGGCCCGGCCCGCCCTGCGGAAACTGCTGACGCAGGTCATCCGGACCGAGGGGCCCATCCACGAGGACCTGCTGGTGCAGCGGGCCCGTGAGGCCTGGGGCGTGGCCCGGGCGGGCAACCGCATTCGGGACAACGTCCGGGAGGTGGCACGTGCCCTGGCCGACTCGGGATTGGTCGTCTCGGACGATGCCTTCTTCCACGCGGAAGGCCACAACGCGGTGAAGGCGCGGCATCCGGGGGACGGCGAGACGGTGCGCAAGGTCGTGCACATCGCCCCGGCCGAGCGGTACGTGGCGTTGGCCGAGCTGGCCGCCGAATGCCCCGGCATGTCGCGCGACGAGCTGATCAAACAGGCCTGTGAGTTCTTCGGCTGGCGCCGCACGGGCAAGGACATCCGCGACTGCCTGGCTGCCGACATCGAGGAACTGCACAGGCAGCGGCGGCTGGAAGGCGGACCGGAGCGCATCAGAGCGGCTCGCTGAAGACGGGACCTCAGGCGCGCACCAGACGAAGAGTGCGGCGGAGGCCCAGAGCCTCCGCCGCACAGCTCACGCCGAAGCCGGCGGATAAAGGGAACGTGGCAGTTGCGAAGCCGCCGCCGCGTCCAGCAGCCACAGTGTCCGGCTGCGGCCGTACGCCCCGGCCGCCGGCGCCTGGATCTCGCCCGCGCCCGAGAGCGCGATCGCCGCGGCCTGGGCCTTGTCCTCGCCCGCGGCCAGGAGCCACACCTCCCGCGCCGCACGAATCGCCGGCAACGTCAGTGTCACCCGCGTCGGCGGCGGCTTCGGTGCGCCGTGGACGCCGACGACCGTGCGGTCGGTCTCCCGGACCGCCGGCAACTCCGGGAACAGCGACGCCACATGCGTGTCCGGGCCGACTCCCAGCATCAGCACGTCGAACGTCGGCACGGGCCCGTGGTTCTCCGGGCCCGCCGCCCGCGCCAGGTCCTCCGCGTACGCGGCCGCCGCCGCGTCCACGTCGGTGCCGGAGGGGCCGTCCGACGCGGGCATCGCGTGCACCCGCTTCGGATCGAGCGGCACCGAGTCCAGCAGTGCCTCCCGCGCCTGCGTGACGTTGCGCTCCGGGTCGCCCTCGGGCAGGAACCGCTCGTCACCCCACCAGAGGTCGAGCCGGCTCCAGTCGATCGCGTCCCGGGCGGGCGCCGCGGCCAGGGCGGCCAGCAGGCCGTTGCCGTTGCGGCCGCCCGTCAGGACCACGGACGCCGAGCCCCGGGAGGCCTGCGCGTCCACGATCCTGGTGATCAGCCGGGCCGCCGCGGCCTGGGCCATCAGCTCCTTGTCGCGGTGGACGACGAGCTGCGGTGCCGTACTCACTTCGTCGTCGCCTTCCGTACCGGTTCCAGCCTGGGCGGTTCCTGCTTCACCGGTGCCTGCGCCGTCGCTTCCGCAGCGGGAGCTTTCGCAGCCGTTTCGACGGGAGCGGGGAGGGCGAGCCGCCCCCGGCCGTCACTTTTGGGCTCCCCTTTGGTCACCGGCTCTTCCTTTTCGGCCACCGGCTCTTCCTTCGCCGGAGCGGGGGCGTTGCCCGGCCAGGACGCCTTCAGCCGGTCCACCCCGTACCGCAGCGCCGACGCGTACGTGTCGTCCGGGTCCAGCCGCCGCAGCTCCTCCGCGATCAGCTCGGCCGTGTCCCGGCGCTTGAGCGCCACTCCACGGGCCGGCTGGCCCTCGATGGAGAGGGTCGCGAGGGAACCGTCGGCACGGTCCAGGGTGATCGCGCCGCAGCTGGTGTCCATGCGGACCGCCGTCAGCCCGGGGCCGCCGGACAGCGAGCGCTTCACTGGGACGTCCAGCCGGTCCGCGAGCCACATCGCCAGCAGCTCGCAGCTCGGGTTGAACTCCTCGCCCTCCACCTCGACGGCCCTGACCTCGCAGGTGACCTGGTCGAGGGCGGCCGCCAGCATGGAACGCCAGGGCGTGATGCGGGTCCAGGACAGGTCCGTGTCGCCGGGCGTGTAGGTCCCGGACCGGGTGGCCAGGTCCCGTACCGGCTGCTCGGAGGCGTAGGTGTCGGTGACGCGGCGCTGAGCGAGGGCCCCCAGGGGGTCCTTCGCCGGGTCGAGCGGCGCGTTCACCGGCCACCACACCACCACCGGGGCGTCCGGCAGCAGCAGCGGCAGCACCACCGACTGGGCGTGGTCGGCGACCTCGCCGTACAGCCGGAGCACCACCGTCTCGCCGGTGCCGGCCTCCGCGCCGACCCGGACCTCCGCGTCCAGGCGGGACTGCGTACGGTCGCGGGGCGAGCGGGAGACGCGCTTGATGACCACGAGCGTGCGCGAGGGATGCTCGTGCGAGGCGTCGCTCGCGGCCTTCAGCGCGTCGTAGGCGTTCTCCTCGTCCGTCACGATGACCAGCGTGAGCACCATCCCCACCGCCGGGGTGCCGATCGCCCGGCGGCCCTGCACCAGCGCCTTGTTGATCTTGCTGGCCGTGGTGTCCGTGAGGTCTATCTTCATGGCCGGCGCCAGCTCCGTCCGTGTCGCTCGAGCATTTCGTCCGCCTCGACGGGCCCCCAGGTACCGGCCGGGTACTGGGCGGGCTTGCCGTTGCTGTCCCAGTACTCCTCGATCGGGTCGAGGATCTTCCAGGACAGCTCGACCTCCTCGGTACGCGGGAAGAGGTTCGAGTCTCCGAGGAGAACGTCCAGGATGAGACGCTCGTACGCCTCCGGGCTGGACTCCGTGAAGGACTCGCCGTACGCGAAGTCCATCGACACGTCCCGGATCTCCATCGACGTGCCCGGGACCTTGGAGCCGAAGCGGACCGTCACGCCCTCGTCCGGCTGGACGCGGATGACGATCGCGTTGGAGCCCAGCTCCTCGGTGGCCGTCGTGTCGAAGGGGGAGTGCGGGGCCCGCTGGAAGACGACCGCGATCTCCGTGACACGGCGGCCCAGGCGCTTGCCGGTGCGCAGATAGAAGGGGACGCCCGCCCAGCGGCGGTTGTCGATCTCCAGCTTGATGGCGGCGTAGGTGTCGGTCTTCGAGGAGGCGTTGATGCCGTCCTCCTCCAGATAGCCGCGCACCTTGGTGCCGCCCTGCCACCCGGCCGCGTACTGGCCGCGCACCGTGTCCCGGCCCAGGTCCTGCGGCAGCTTCACGGCCCCGAGCACCTTGGTCTTCTCGGCGGCGAGCGCGTCCGCGTCGAAGGAGGCCGGCTCCTCCATGGCGGTGAGCGCCAGGAGCTGGAGCAGGTGGTTCTGGATGACGTCACGGGCGGCGCCGATGCCGTCGTAGTACCCGGCCCGGCCGCCGATGCCGATGTCCTCGGCCATGGTGATCTGCACGTGGTCCACGAGGGACCGGTTCCAGATCGGCTCGAACATCGTGTTGGCGAAGCGCAGCGCCAGGATGTTCTGGACGGTCTCCTTGCCCAGGTAGTGGTCGATGCGGAAGACCTGGTCCGGGGCGAAGACCTCGTGGACGACCTTGTTGAGCTCCTCGGCCGACTTCAGGTCGTGCCCGAACGGCTTCTCGATGACCGCGCGGCGCCAGGAGCCGCCCTTCTGGTCGGCCAGTCCGTGCTTCTTCAGCTGCTGGATGACCACCGGGAAGGACTTCGGCGGCACGGACAGGTAGAAGGCGAAGTTGCCGCCCGTGCCCTGTGCCTTGTCGAGTTCCTCGATCGTGGAGCGCAGCCGCTCGAACGCGTCGTCGTCGTCGAACGTGCCCTGCACGAAGCGCATGCCCTGGATGAGCTGCTGCCAGACCTCCTCGCGGAAGGGCGTGCGGGCGTGCTCCTTGACCGCGTCGTGGACCTCCTGTGCGAAGTCCTCGTGCGCCCACTCGCGACGGGCGAAGCCCACCAGCGAGAAGCCCGGCGGCAGCAGACCACGGTTGGCGAGGTCGTACACGGCGGGCATGAGCTTCTTGCGGGACAGGTCGCCCGTGACGCCGAAGATGACCAGGCCCGACGGCCCCGCGATACGCGGGAGCCGTCGGTCCGCGGGGTCACGCAGCGGGTTGCTGCTCGACACCTGTTCAGCCCTCCGAGGGGGCGAGGCGCTGAAGCTCGGCCTCGGTCGACTTCAGCAGGTCGGTCCAGGACGCCTCGAACTTCTCGACGCCCTCCTCCTCCAGCAGCTGGACCACGTCGTCGTACTTGATCCCGAGCCGCTCGACCGCGTCGAGGTCGGCGCGGGCCTGCTCGTACGTGCCGGCGACGGTGTTGCCCGTGATCTCGCCGTGGTCCTCGGTGGCGAACAGGGTCGCCTCGGGCATGGTGTTCACCGTGTTCGGCGCGACCAGCTCGGTGACGTACATCGTGTCCTTGTACGCCTTGTCCTTCACACCGGTGGACGCCCACAGCGGACGCTGCTTGTTGGCGCCCGCCTTCTCCAGGGCGTTCCAGCGGTCCGAGGAGAAGACCTCCTCGTACGCCTGGTAGGCCAGACGGGCGTTGGCGACGGCGGCCTTGCCGCGCAGCGCCTTGGCCTCGTCGGTGCCCAGCGCGTCGAGCCGCTTGTCGATCTCGGTGTCCACGCGGGAGACGAAGAACGACGCCACCGAGTGGATCTGCGACAGGTCCAGGCCGCGCTCCTTGGCCTTCTCCAGGCCGGTCAGGAACGCGTCCATGACCAGGCGGTAGCGCTCCAGCGAGAAGATCAGCGTGACGTTGACGCTGATGCCCAGGCCGATGGTCTCGGCGATGGCCGGGATACCCGCCTCGGTCGCCGGGATCTTGATGAGGGTGTTGGGCCGGTCCACCAGCCAGGCGAGCTGCTTGGCCTCGGCGACCGTCGCCCGCGTGTTGTGCGCCAGGCGCGGGTCGACCTCGATCGAGACCCGGCCGTCCTTGCCGCCGGTGGCGTCGAAGACGGGGCGCAGGACATCGGCGGCGTCGCGGACGTCCGCCGTGGTGATCATGCGGATGGCCTCTTCGACGGTGACCTTGCGGGCAGCGAGGTCGGTCAGCTGCGTGTCGTAGCCGTCGCCCTGCGAGATCGCCTTCTGGAAGATCGACGGGTTGGTGGTGACGCCCACGACGTGCTGCTGGTCGATCAGCTCGGCGAGGTTGCCGGACGTGATCCGCTTGCGCGACAGGTCGTCCAGCCAGATCGCCACGCCTTCCTCGGAGAGGCGCTTGAGTGCGTCTGTCATGGAAATTCCATCTCCTACGTGTCGTATATGAGGGTCAGCGCTGAGCTGCGGCGATCGATTCCCGGGCGGCGGCGGCCACGTTCTCGGCAGTGAAGCCGAACTCGCGGAAGAGGACCTTGCCGTCGGCCGAAGCACCGAAGTGCTCCAGGGAAACGATGCGGCCGGCGTCCCCCACGTACTTGTGCCAGGTGAGACCCACCCCGGCCTCCACCGCGACGCGCGCCTTCACGCTGGGCGGAAGGACGCTGTCCCGGTACCCCTGGTCCTGCTGCTCGAACCACTCCACGCACGGCATGGACACCACCCGCGTGGGCACGCCGGCGCCCTGGAGCTGCTCGCGCGCCTCGACGGCGACGTGCACCTCGGAGCCGGTGGCGATGAGGATGACGTCGGGCTCGCCGCCGTCGGCCTCGAACAGGACGTAACCGCCCTTGGCGGCATCGTCGTCGGGCTCGTAGGTCGGCACGCCCTGACGGGTCAGCGCCAGGCCGTGCGGCTGGCCCTTGCCGAACTCCTTCGTCCAGCGCCTGAGGATCTCGCGCCAGGCGATGGCCGTCTCGTTGGCGTCCGCCGGGCGCACGATGTTCAGGCCCGGGATGGCCCGCAGTGACGCCAGGTGCTCGACCGGCTGGTGGGTCGGGCCGTCCTCGCCCAGGCCGATGGAGTCGTGCGTCCACACGTACGTCACCGGCAGGTGCATCAGTGCCGACAGCCGCACCGCGTTGCGCATGTAGTCGGAGAACACCAGGAACGTGCCGCCGTAGATGCGCGTGTTGCCGTGCAGCGCGATGCCGTTCATCTCGGCGGCCATCGCGTGCTCGCGGATACCGAAGTGGATCGTGCGCCCGTACGGGTCCGCCTCCGGCAGCGGATTGTCCGCCGGGAGGAAGGAGCTGGTCTTGTCGATCGTGGTGTTGTTGGAGCCGGCCAGGTCGGCCGAGCCGCCCCACAGCTCGGGAACGACCGCGCCGAGGGCCTGGAGGACCTTGCCGGAGGCGGCACGCGTGGCCACGCCCTTGCCGACCTCGAAGACCGGGATCTTCTCCTCCCAGCCGGTGGGCAGCTCACCCTTGGCGACCCGGTCGTACTCGGCGGCGCGCTCGGGGTTGTTGTCCCGCCACTGCTGGTACGCCTTCTCCCACACCGCGCGGGCCGCCTGGCCCCGCTCCAGCGCCTTGCGGGTGTGCTCGATGACCTCGCCCGCGACCTCGAAGCTCTGCTCGGGGTCGAAGCCCAGCACCCGCTTGGTCGCGGCGACCTCGTCCTCGCCCAGCGCCGAGCCGTGCGCGGCCTCGGTGTTCTGCGCGTTCGGGGCCGGCCAGGCGATGATCGAGCGCATCGCGATGAACGACGGCTTGTCCGTGACCGCCTTGGCCTTCTGGATCGCCTCGAAGATCGCGGCCGGGTCCAGGTCGCCGTTGGCCTGCGGCTCCACCCGCTGCACGTGCCAGCCGTAGGCCTCGTAGCGCAGAGCGGTGTCCTCGGAGACGGCCGTCTCGGTGTCGCCCTCGATCGAGATGTGGTTGTCGTCCCACAGCAGGATCAGATTGCCCAGCTTCTGGTGGCCCGCCAGCGACGAGGCCTCGGCGGAGATGCCCTCCTGGAGGCAGCCGTCACCGGCGATGCAGTAGATGAAGTGGTCGAAGGGGGACTCGCCCTCGGGGGCCTCCGGGTCGAACAGACCCCGCTCGTAGCGGGCGGCCATCGCCATGCCCACCGCGTTGGCCACACCCTGCCCGAGCGGGCCGGTCGTCGTCTCCACCCCGGTCGTGTGCCCGTACTCCGGGTGACCCGGCGTCTTCGAACCCCAGGTGCGGAAGGACTTCAGATCGTCCAGCTCCAGGCCGAAACCGGCCAGGTACAGCTGGGTGTAGAGGGTCAGGGACGAGTGGCCGGCGGACAGCACGAAGCGGTCCCGCCCGACCCAGTCGGCGTCCGCCGGGTCGTGCCGCATCACCTTCTGGAAGAGGGTGTAGGCGGCAGGCGCGAGACTCATCGCCGTACCCGGATGGCCGTTACCGACCTTCTGTACGGCATCGGCGGCCAGGACACGCGCGGTGTCGACGGCCCGCTGGTCCAACTCGGTCCACTCGAGGTCTGTTGTGGTCGGCTTGGTGCTCACCCTGGGTCAGGGCTCCTCTCCACATGTCGGATGCCGGTGTATCGGGGCGTCCACCGGCCGCAGCCGAGCCTACCCCCGTGGGACGTGCGTTCTTTCGAGTCACTCCAGAGTGCCGGGACACGTTTCGATCCGCCTCCTGACTGGGCCGTATCCCATTCGACAGGTGAATACGGAGCCGCTCATCCGGGTGCTCAATCGAGCTTCCGCACGCCCTTCCGAAGCCGCCCTCCAACACGAGCCGACCCCCGCGAATGTCCGACTCTGGGCAACGTCTAAAGTGGCGTGGTACGCGCGAGCCTTTACCGGGACTTCACACGGGTGAGGCTTGCTGGGATGTCTCTGTAGGGGTGTGCGTGACGGCCGTTGAATCCCGTCCAGCGGGGATGATCGGGACGGACCAGAGCCCGGCCCACCGGCCGTTCGGGGCCCGTGTCAAGGCGTTCGTGGCTCTCACCAAGCCGCGGATCATCGAGCTGCTGCTCATCACCACCGTCCCGGTGATGTTCCTGGCGCAGCAGGGCGTGCCCGACCTGACGCTGGTGCTGCTGACCTGCGTCGGCGGTTACATGTCCGCGGGCGGCGCCAACGCGCTCAACATGTACATCGACCGCGACATCGACGCGCTGATGGACCGCACCTCGCAGCGGCCGCTGGTCACCGGCATGGTCAGCCCGCGCGAGTGCCTCGTCTTCGGCATCACCCTGGCCGTCGCCTCGACGCTGCTGTTCGGCCTCACGGTGAACTGGCTGAGCGCCTGGCTCTCCCTCGGCGCGCTCCTCTTCTACGTCGTCGTCTACACGATGATCCTCAAGCGCCGTACCTCGCAGAACATCGTGTGGGGCGGCATCGCCGGCTGCCTGCCCGTGCTGATCGGCTGGTCCTCGGTCACGAACTCCATGTCGTGGGCGCCGATCATCCTGTTCCTCGTCATGTTCTTCTGGACGCCGCCGCATTATTGGCCGCTGTCCATGAAGGTCAAGGAGGACTACGCGCGCGTGGGCGTGCCGATGCTGCCGGTGGTCGCCTCCAACAAGGTGGTCGCCAAGCAGATCGTGATCTACAGCTGGGTCATGGTCGCCGTCTCGCTCCTGCTGACCCCGCTCGGCTACACCGGCTGGTTCTACACGTCGGTCGCCCTGGTGGCGGGCGGCTTCTGGCTCTGGGAGGCGCACGGCCTCCAGAACCGCGCGAAGGCGGAGGTGACGGGCGCGAAGCTGAAGGAGATGCGCCTGTTCCACTGGTCGATCACCTACGTCTCGCTGCTCTTCGTGGCGGTCGCGGTCGACCCCTTCCTGCGCTGACGCAGCGCTGACGTACGTCACAGGGCCCTGCTCTCGCCAGTCGATCTACTCGTGAGTAGCATCCCTGTCATGGCAGACACGCAGCAGGTTGACCCGAAGGCCGAGCGCAAGGCGGCCCGGCTCGCCCAGCAGATCAGCTCCTTCTCCAAGGCCCACGGCGGCGCCGAGGGCCAGGTCGCCTATCTCGGCGAGCGCGGCGCCCGCATCGTCCTGGTCGGCGAGGACGGCAACTGGGGCGACCTGGTGGCCCCGTCCTTCGAGATCGCCGAGAAGGCCGTGGAGAAGTCCGGCGTCACTCGCCACGAGTCCTTCGACGGCGAATTCGCCGCGAAGGTGAAGACGGGCCGCTACGAGTGGTCGCGCATGGCGGGGATCCAGGTGGGCGGCCCCAAGAACGGCTGAGCAGCCGGCCTTCTTGTGTCTTGGGGGCGCGGGGCTGTATCGATGTGCGGCTCCGCCGCGTGGGCGTGATCAGCCACGCACGACCCGCGGTCGCCAGAACACCCGCACCCCCCTTCGGGACCGCGACCTGAACCCGGTTCACCCGTTAGGACCCTTAGAAACAACAGGGTCCACACCGGGGAGCCCGGATGATCGAAACGCCGTCCCTAGTGGACCAGTACTGCCACGGAGTACTCCGCACGGAGCTGGGCCTCGGCACCTTCGAGGCCCAGCTCCGTGCGGAGTACTCCGTGGCAGTACTGGTCCACTAGGGACGGCGTTTCGAT
>NZ_NGFN01000100.1 GCF_002148965.1 Streptomyces swartbergensis
GGCGGACACCCCCCGACACGTCCCCTTCTCGCCGTGCGCGGGTGCGGGCGCCTCTCGGCTGAGCTGCCGCAGGCCGCCGCGCTGCGGACCGCCGGTCCCGCCCAGCTGCGGGCAGTCGTGCCGCTTGGGGCGGCACGGGTGGGCGCAGCGGCACCCCGCAGCGCCGGGTTGCGCGGCGCCCCGGCCTCAGCAGCCGCCGGCGGCGCCTCGCAACGCCGGGCTGCGGACCCACCCGGCCCCAGCACCGACGCCGAGCCCCACGACGCCCCGGCGTCAGCAGCGACGCCGGGGCGGTTGAAATCCGGGTAGGACAGGGCAGGGTCAGTCCTGGTCGTCGTCCTGGTCGTCCGAGTGGTCCGCCGTGACCTTGCCCGTGCCGAGGTCGATCTTCCAGTCCTGCTCGGCGCCGCCGGACTTGTGCGTCTCGGCCTCCCAGGACTTGTTCCCGCCGTCCTCGTCCAGGTCCACGGACGTCACCGTGCCCTTGCCGGCGGCAGCCTTCGCGGCCTCCTCGGCCGTCACGGAAGAGCCCTTCAGGGCCGCCCGCACCTGAGCCGTGTCGTCCTCGTCGTCGGCGTGCGAGCCGAGGACCTTGCCGTTGGACGGGTCGATACGGACGCTGTGCCAGCCGTTGTCGCCGGAGAGGACGTCGACCTTCCAGATCACCTTGGCGCTGTCGTCCTCGTCGTCCAGCTCGGCGGACACGGCCGTGCCGGGCGTGTGCTTCAGCGCGGAGGCGATGGCCTCGGACGCCGTCACGTCGGCGGAGGCAGCCCGCGCGGCGTCGTCGTCGCGGCCGTTGTCGTCGTCGCGGTCGTCCTGCGCGTCCGCGCCGTCCTGTTCGTCGCGGCCGTCGTCGTCCGACAGCCGGGTGTTCGCCGCCTGCCGCGCCGAGCCCTGGTCGTCTCCCGTGGTCGCGAGAGCCGTGGCCGTACCGCCTCCGATCAGAGCGGCAGCGGTCACAGCGGCGATCACGATGTTGCGCTTCATGCGGATTCCTCCCGAGTCGTTTCGTTTTCGACGTGTTCCAATCTGGCCGACCGACGCTGAGAGGAACCTGAAGACCCCTGAAGGGATCTTCAGCTTGGTTTTGCCACTCTTTACCCATGCGCCTGTTGATCGTGGAGGACGAGAAGCGGCTGGCCCTGTCGCTCGCCAGGGGCCTGACGGCCGAGGGGTACGCCGTGGACGTCGTCCACGACGGACGGGAGGGCCTGCACCAGGCATCTGAGGGCACGTACGACCTGGTGATCCTCGACATCATGCTGCCCGGGCTCAACGGCTACCGGGTCTGCGCCGCCCTGCGCGCCGCCGGGCACGAGGTGCCGATCCTGATGCTCACCGCCAAGGACGGCGAGTACGACGAGGCCGAGGGGCTGGACACCGGCGCGGACGACTACCTGACCAAGCCGTTCTCCTACGTCGTGCTCGTCGCCCGGGTCAAGGCGCTGCTGCGGCGGCGCGGGGTGGGTGCCGGGGCCTCGCCCGTGCATGTGCACGGGGATCTGAAGGTGGACACCGCGGCTCGGCGGGTGTTCCTGGGTGAGGACGAGGTCGCCCTGACGGCCAAGGAGTTCTCCGTGCTGGAGCACCTCGTGCTGCGGGCCGGGGAGGTCGTGTCCAAGTCCGAGATCCTCGAACACGTGTGGGACTTCGCGTACGACGGGGATCCCAACATCGTCGAGGTGTACGTCAGCACCCTGCGGCGGAAGCTGCGGGCGGGGCTGATCCGGACCGTGCGCGGCGCCGGGTACCGGCTGGAGACGTCGCCATGAGGCGGCTGTTCGGGTCCGTCCGGGCGCGGGCCACGCTGGGAGCCACGCTCGTGGTCGCGGTGGCGCTCGTCGCGGCCGGGGCCGCCGTCCTGCTGTCCCTGCGGTCCAATCTGATCGGCGAGGCCGGCACCCAGGCGGAGCGCTCCGCCCGGGCGGTCGCCTCCCAGCTCGCCGCCGGGACGCCGTACGACAAGCTGTCCGGGCTGGACGGCGACGACGGGCCGGTCCAGGTCCTCGCCGGGAAGAAGCGGCTGGTGGCGGCCAGCGAGGATCTGGAGAAGATCAGCGGTACCGACTCCGACCGGGTGAAGCCGCAGTCGCCGGTGGCGCCCGGCGGGGACGATGACGACGACTCGGACGACCACGAAGAGGACCTCGAAGCCGGGGAGATCGCCGGGGAGAGCACCTTCAGCAACGGGTCCGCGACGATCGACGGCGACACGGAGGACTACCGGTTCGCCGCCGTCGAGGTCGAGACCCACGACCGGGGGCGTCTGAAGGTCTACGCCGGTGCCCCGCTGGCCGCCGAGCACGGAGCCGTGCAGACCGCGCTGACGGTGATGCTGATCGGGTTCCCGTTGCTGCTCGGCGTCGTCGCGGGGGTGACCTGGCTGGTCACCCGGCGGGCGCTGCGGCCGGTGGAGGGCATCCGGAGCGAGATGGCCGCGATCACCGCCTCCCAGGACCTCGCGCGCCGAGTCCCGGAGCCGCAGACGCACGACGAGGTCGCCCGGCTCGCCCGGACGACGAACGAGACGCTCGCGGCCCTGGAGACCTCCGTGGAGCGGCAGCGGCGCTTCGTCGCCGACGCCTCCCACGAACTGCGCAGCCCGATCGCCTCGCTGCGCACGCAGTTGGAGGTGGCCGCCGCGCACCCCGAGCTGCTGGACCTCGACGGGGCCGTGGAGGACACCGTACGGCTCCAGCGGCTCGCCGCGGACCTGCTGCTGCTCGCCCGGCTGGACGCGGGGGAGCGGCCCAGCGACGCGAAGGTCGACCTGGCCGGGCTGGCCCGGGAGGCGGCCGAGGGGCGGACGGGCGTGACGGTGGACGCGGAGCCGGTGAAGGTGGCCGGATCGCGTGGGCAGTTGGGCCGGGTGCTGGCCAATCTGCTCGACAACGCCCAGCGGCATGCCCGGTCGGCCGTCAGCGTGAGCGTGCGACGGGAGGGTGACCTGGCCGTGGTCGGGGTGGCGGACGACGGGGACGGCGTGCCCGAGTCCGACCGGGAGCGGATCTTCGAGCGGTTCGTACGGCTGGACGCCGCCCGCAGCCGTGACGACGGCGGTGCCGGGCTGGGCCTCGCCATCGCCCGGGACGTCGCCGTACGCCACGGCGGCACGCTCACGGCCGCCCAGGGGCCCGCAGGCGGAGCCCTGTTCGAACTCCGCCTGCCGCTCGCCTAGGAACGAGCGTTTGGATCATGCCGCAGACGCGGGCCTGTCGTCGCGCCGGGGACGCACGGCCCCGGTACGCCGTCCGGGTTACGGGCGTCCGCGCTGGCCGCGCAGGTGCTCCGCGATGGGCTTGAGGGCCTTGTCGAGCTCCGCCAGGGCCTCGGGCGACAGCAGGTCGATGAAGTGCCTCCGCACGGACGCCACATGGTGGGGCGCGACCTTCTGCATCGTCGCCATGCCGTGCTCGGTGAGGACCGCGTAGAGCCCCCGGCGGTCGGACTCGCAGTTCTCCCGCCGGACCAGGTTCGCGTTCTCCATGCGCGTGATCTGGTGCGAGAGGCGGCTCTTGGACTGGAGGGTGGCGGAAGCGAGGTCGCTCATCCGCATCCGCTGGTCCTCCGACTCGGAGAGATTCACCAGGATCTCGTAGTCGTTCATTGTCAGGCCGAACGGCTGCAGGTCCTTTTCGAGCTGGTACGTCAACAGCCTGTTGACCTCCAGGTGGGTGCGCCAAGCGCACTGCTCCGCATCGGTCAGCCAGCGGGTGGCCGTCTCGGTCTCCATGAATGAAGTCTACCTAAAAGGTTGAAAGGTGAACTAGTGAGGGTTTTCGTGTGACGGAGCGCACCCGCCGAACATCGGTGCGCAGACGTTCGATGTCACACTCCGCAGACTACCGCTCACAGCCCGAAGCGACGCTGGAGGTCCCCCAGCTGTCCGGGAAGACGCGGTACGCCGGACTGGCCTGCCTGGGGGCCGTGCGCCCCGCCGCCGGGCACTCCGGCCTGATGCGGAACGGCCCCCGTGGCCTGCTCCGCCATGAGGGTCTCGGACGACTGGAGCAGGACCGTGCCGGCGCCGACGAACTCGAACTGGTGCTCCTCCCCGGAGGCCCCGCCGAGGCCCGTCAGCGCACGTAGACCGCCCATTACGCCGGTCATGTAGCCGTGGTCGTAGTGGTGGCACGGAGAGGGGCTGTCGGCCCATCCGACCAGGGCCTGGGGGTCCACCCGGATCGGGGGTTCCATGAACACCACGGGGCCGTTCGACGCGGCCACGAACTTTCCGCTTCCGATGAGGGTCAGAAAACCCGGCACGATTGATTGCTTCAGCGACAGAGTTGGCTGAAAAGCGAGGAGGTTGCCCGAGCGAATGGTCAGATTGCCGTTCTCGAGGTCGTACGAGTTCACGTCGAAGGCCCGGTCGGCGAGGAGCATCTTGCCCGAGCCCTCCGCCACGACCCAGTCGCTCGCGTGCAGTGGCGAATGGAAGGACGTACGGACGAGACGGTCCAGCCGGCCGTGTCCGACGCCGTTGAAGTCGATCGAGCCGTAGTAGGCGATCATCTTCCCCTTCTGGAGGAACCACTGGCTCCCCTTGAGTTCCACACAGAAGGTGTAGGGATTGACGTTGTCGTCGGGCGGCAGCGTCGCCGGGTCGAAGACCGCGGGGCCGGCGCCCGGGGTTCCGTACGTGCTCACAGCTTCTCCTCCGACGCCTGGACGTACACCGCACCGCTGCCGCTGAGCTCCAGCTGGAACGCCTCGCCCGAGCCGCGGCCCACCATGTCCCGCCAGCCCAGGGCGGTGGACAGCTTGTTGCGGACGTCTCCGTGGTGGGCGACGTAGGCCTGCGGGTCCACGTGCACCGGCCGCTGGGGCGTGACCGGGATCTCGATCACTCCGCCATGGGCCATGACCGCGACGGCCCCGTGTCCCTTGAGCGTGGTCGTGAACAGCCCCTGGCCGCTGACCTGCCCCCGCACCATGCCCATGACGCCGCCCTGCGAGCCCAGGAACATCGTGCCCTGCTGGAGCGTGCCCTCGAAGGCGAGGAGGCGGTCCGCCTCGACGTACAGCGTGTCGCCGGCGAGCTGGATCACCTGGACGTGATGCCCGCCGTGCCCGAAGAGCACGGTGCCGCTGCCCTCGACCGTCATCAGGGGCGTGTCCTCGTCGGCGACCCGGCGGCCGATCATCGACATGAGCCCGCCCTGGCCGCCGGCCGTGTTGGGCGTGAAGGACACCTCGCCCTTGTAGGCGAGCATCGCGCCGCGTTGGCTGAACAGCCGCCGGCCCGGCGCGACGGTCGCCTCGACCATCTTCGCGTTGATCTCCCGGAAGGCCATGTCACACGTCTCCCGCGATCGTGTTCCGCTCGCTCGGCTGCACGTACACCAGCCCGTCCCCCTCGAACCGCATCTGGAAGGCCTCGCCGCCGCCCTCCCCGAGCAGCGTGCGGAACGTCACACCGGACTGGAAGGACTGCCGGAGATTCCCCTGGTGTGCCACGTACGCCCCCGGGTCGACGGTCAGCGGGTACTGCGGGCTGACGCGCAGCACCACGGCCGGGCCGTCCGACATGATCGCCGCCTGGCCGTGGCCCTCGACGGTCGTCGTGAACAGCCCGTTGCCCTGCGAGGCGCCGCGCAGGCCGGTGAACTCCGTCCCCGTGCGCAGCCCGCCGTCGGTCGCGAGCAGGTTGCTCGACTCCACGTAGAGCTTGTCGCCCTGGACGCTGACCAGGTTGATCTCGGAGGCGCGGTCCGCGAACCAGCAGGTCCCTCGCCCCTTCACCTCCATCAAGGTCATCTGCTCACCGGTCAGCCGCCGGGTCACCATGCCTCGTATGCCCTCGCCGCCGCCGCTGAGCTTCTTGAAGGCCATCTCGCCGTCGTACGCCACCATCGAGCCGTTCTTCGCCTTCACGGCGTCTCCGGTCATGTCGACGGCGAGCACCTTGCTGCTCTGAAGTCGGAACATCGCCACGTACGTGAAGGTAGCCGCAGGCCGGGCGCCACGGACAGAGCCTGTGGGTGGAGAACGACCCTGACCGCACCCTAGGGGCCGGGGGCCCGTAGCGGTTTGCCACAATGGGCGGGACGCTTGTGCGTGCGTTCACAAAGCGTCAGGCCCCAGCAAGACCGTCTCCCACCGAAGGTGACCCGTGGACCTCAAGACCGCCACCGCCATCCGCCGCCTCCGCCTGGTCTCGGCCCCCGAGGCGATCTCCTTCCTCCTCCTGCTGGTCTGCTCGGTGCTGAAGCGGACCACGGACTTCAACGCCGTGCCGGTGATGGGCATGGTGCACGGTGTCCTGTTCATCCTGTACGTGATCTTCTGGGCCGACGCGTGGAACCGGACCAAGTGGCCGGTGAAGACCGCCGCGCTGTACTTCGTGCTGTCGGTGCTCCCGGCCGGCGGGTTCTTCGCCGAGCGCAAGCTGCGGCGTGAGGCCGAGGACGCGGTCATCGCGTCCCGGGCGCGCCAGGAAGGGGCCGTGAAGGCATGATCGTCGCCTTCTCCGTGACGCCGCTGGGCGTCGGCGAGGACGTGGGGGAGTACGTCGCCGATGCGGTGCGGGTGGTGCGCGAGTCGGGCCTGCCCAACCGGACCGACGCGATGTTCACCTCGATCGAGGGCGAGTGGGACGAGGTCATGGACGTCGTCAAGCGCGCCGTCGCCGCGGTCGAGCAGCGGGCTCCGCGGGTGTCCCTGGTCCTCAAGGCGGACATCCGCCCCGCAGTGACGGACGGGCTCACCTCCAAGGTGGAGACGGTGGAGCGGCATCTCGCCGAGTAGACCGTAAGGACCACAGCCCCGGCTCTTCATGGGCCGGGGCTTCTTCGTGTCCTGGCGAGGCACAAACGTGCCCTGCGCGCCGGGCAGTTCCCTCTGATGACTCGTGCGGCTCGCGGAGTCCGACGCCCCGACCCACGATGAGGGCTCAGGGCCGACCGCCGTCCCGCTGCCGGACACGGCGGCCGCCGTCTGCCCAGCGAAGGAAGGGCCTGCCGGTGAACACTTCGACGTATACGTCCCAGTCGGCGTTCGACGGCTCGAGGCTGCGCGTCATCCTGCTCGTCGATCTCCACGAAGGCGCCCAGCAACGGTTCCTCGACGCGTACGAGCACATGCGCAGCCGGGTCGCGTCGGTTCCCGGTCACCTCGGTGACCAGCTGTGCCAGTCCGTGGAGAACCCGTCCCAGTGGCTCATCACCAGCGAATGGGCGACCGCGCCGCCGTATCTCGCCTGGGTGAACAGTGAGGAGCACCTCGAAACCGTCAGGCCCATGCAGGACTGCGTCCGGGACATCCGGTCGATGCGTTACAACGTCATCCGTGAGACCGGGCGTGCCCTCCCGCCCACCGCCGGGACCGCTGACGGGGTCCAGGCACCGGTGCGGGTGGGCGACGGAGTGACGCGCCATGCGCTGACGTTCACCGTCAAGCCCGGCTCCGAGTCCAAGGTCGCGGACATCCTGGCCGGCTACGCGCCGCCCCAGGCCCGCGCCGACGACTCCACACGACTGCGCCGCACGACGCTGTTCATGCACGGCAACCGAGTCGTACGCACCGTCGAGGTGGAGGGCGATCTGCAGACGGCGCTGCGCCACGTCTCGCGTCAGCCGGAGGTGCGGGCCGTCGAGGAAGCCCTCAATCCGTACCTGGAACAGAGCAGGGATCTGGCCGACCCCGCGTCGGCACGGGCCTTCTTCATCCGCGCGGCCATGCCGGCCGTACACCATGTGGCGCGTGGCGGACCGGAGCCGGACGGTCTGCGGCGTCACGCCCTGTACTACCCGGCCCGTGAGGGCTGCGGGATGGCGCTGGCACGGCTGCTCGCCCAGCAGGACGAGACCGCCGCGGCCGACCCCGCCGGGCCCGTGCACCGCAGCACCGTCTTCCACCGGGACGACCTGGTCGTCCGTCTCATCGACACGCGGGATCCCGAGACCGATCCGGTCAGGGCGCTCGGCCTGCACGGCAAGAGGAAGGCCGCCGTGCTGGCCCGCCTCCTCGACGGCGCCGCACTCGGCGTCGAAGGGCCGCTCTCGAGCGACCGGGACGCCACCCGCCTCCTGGCGCACACCGACATGACGCTGATCACCGATCGCAGGGCTGCCCAGTCCTGACAGTCCGTGGACGACACCCGCCCATGGACAACACCCCACAGACCGACCTGGAGACGGACCATGTACAAGACGCGCCCGCGCATCGTGGACCTCAGCGAGACCGAGCCCAACCGCAAGCGTGGCGGCGACCTGCGCACCCTGCTCACGCCCCTCACGGTGGGTTCCACGAGCGGGTTCATGGGCCTGGCCATCATGCAGCCGGGTGAACGCATCGGCGAGCACTACCACCCGTACTCGGAGGAGTTCGTCTACGTCGTCCAGGGCGAGCTGGAAGTCGACCTGGACGACGTGACCCACCCGATCCGCGCCGACCAGGGCCTCATGGTCCCCATCGGCATGCGGCACCGGTTCCGCAACGTCGGTGACGTGGAAGCCCGGATGGTCTTCCACCTGGGTCCGCTGGCTCCGAAGCCGAGCATGGGCCACGTCGACACGGAGGCCGTCGAGGGGAACGCGAGCGGCGAAACGTACCCGGCCGTGCAGGGGGACGGCGCGCAGCCCGAACGCCGCGGGGTGCCCTCGTGACCCGGCGGGTGGCGGTCACCGGCATCGGCGTCGTCGCCCCGGGCGGCATCGGCGTGCCGGCCTTCTGGGACCTCCTCTCAAGCGGCCGTACCGCGACGCGCGGCATCACACTGTTCGACCCCGAGGGGCTGCGGTCGCGCATCGCGGCCGAGTGCGACTTCGACCCGCTCGCGCACGGGCTCGATCCCGACCTGGTCGAACGCGCCGACCGGTACATACAGTTCGCCCTCGTCGCCGCCGCGGAGGCGGTGGCCGACTGCGGCATCGAGTTCGGCGCCGAGGACCCGTGGCGCGTGGCCGTCTCGCTCGGCAGCGCCGTGGGCGGCACGACCCGCCTGGAGCACGACTACGTCCTGGTCAGCGAGCGAGGGCAACGCTGGGACGTCGACCACCGCGCCGCCGGTCCCCAGCTGCACCGGGCGTTCTCGCCCAGCACCCTGGCGTCCGACGTCGCCGAGTACTTCGGCGCCCAGGGGCCGGTGCAGACCGTGTCGACCGGCTGCACCTCCGGACTCGACGCGGTGGGCTACGGCTTCCACACGATCGAGGACGGCCGCGCCGACATCTGCATCGCCGGAGCGTCCGACTCCCCGATCTCCCCGATCACCATGGCCTGCTTCGACGCCATCAGGGCGACCTCGCCGAACAACGACGACCCCGCGCACGCCTCCCGGCCCTTCGACGCCCACCGCGACGGATTCGTCATGGGAGAGGGCTCCGCCGTGCTCGTCCTGGAGGAGCTCGAACACGCCCGTGCCCGCGGCGCGCACGTCTACTGCGAGATCGGCGGCTACGCCACCTTCGGCAACGCGTACCACATGACCGGGCTGACCAGCGAGGGCCTGGAGATGGCCAGGGCCATCGACACCGCGCTCGGGCAGGCCCGTCTGGATCCCTCACTCATCGACTACGTCAACGCGCACGGGTCGGGCACCCGCCAGAACGACCGTCACGAGACCGCCGCGGTCAAGCGGTCCCTGGGCGCCCACGCCTACGACACGCCCATGAGTTCGATCAAGTCCATGGTGGGCCACTCGCTCGGTGCGATCGGCGCGATCGAGGTCGTCGCCTGCGTGCTGGCCCTGGCCCACCAGATGGTCCCGCCGACGGCGAACTACGAGACCCCGGACCCCGAGTGCGACCTGGACTACGTACCGCGCACCGCGCGCCCGCGCAAGCTCGCCAACGTGCTGTCCGTGGGCAGCGGCTTCGGCGGGTTCCAGTCAGCGGTGCTCCTGACGGGGCCGGCCGGGAGGAAACGATGAGCGCTCAGCCGAACCGCCGCACCGCCATCACGGGGATCGGTGTGGTCGCGCCCAACGGACTGCACGCGGAGACCTACTGGAAATCCGTCAAGGAGGGCCTGTCCGTACTCGACCGGATCACCCGGGAGGGGTGCGGGCACCTTCCGCTCCGCGTCGCCGGCGAGGTCCGGGGATTCGACCCCTCGGCACTCATCGAGGAGACCTTCCTCGTCCAGACCGACCGGTTCAGCCACTTCGCGATGGCCGCCGCCAGTGCGGCCCTGAAGGACGCGGGACTGAGCGATGCGGCCACCGACTCCCCGTACTCCGTCGGTGTGGTCACCGCTGCCGGATCCGGTGGCGGTGAATTCGGCCAGCGGGAACTGCAGAAGCTGTGGGGGCAGGGGTCCCGGTTCGTCGGTCCCTACCAGTCCATCGCCTGGTTCTACGCGGCCAGCACGGGCCAGATATCGATCCGCAGCGGGTTCAAGGGCCCCTGCGGCGTGGTCGCGAGCGACGAGGCCGGCGGCCTGGACGCCGTCGCGCACGCCGCCCGGACCGTGGGGCGGGGGACCGACGTGGTCGTGGCCGGGGCGGCCGAAGCGCCGCTCGCTCCGTACTCGATGGTCTGCCAGCTCGGGTACCCGGAACTCAGCACGGTCGAGGACCCGGCACGGGCCTACCGGCCCTTCACCTCCACGGCCTGCGGCTTCGTCCCGGCCGAGGGCGGTGCCGTGCTGGTCGTCGAGGACCTGGACCGCGCACGCCGACGCGACGCGGACGTCCGCGCCACCGTGGCGGGCCATGCCGCCACCTTCACCGGAGCCTCGCGCTGGGACCGCTCACGGGAGGGACTCGCCCACGCCATCCGCGGTGCCCTCGACGAGGCCGGCTGCGCACCGGAGGAGATCGACGTGGTCTTCGCCGACGCGATGGGTGTCCCGGAGGCGGACCGCGCCGAGGCCCTGGCCCTCGCCGACGCCCTCGGCCCGCACGGCACCCGCGTGCCCGTCACGGCGCCCAAGACCGGCATCGGACGGTCCTACTGCGGGGCACCCCTGCTGGACGTCGCGGCCGCGGTGATGGCCATGGAAGAAGGGCGGATCCCGCCCACGCCCAACGTCTTCGACATCTGCCACGACATCGACCTGGTGACGTCGACGGCGCGCCCGGCCGAGCTGAGCACGGCCCTGGTCCTCAGCCGTGGACTCATGGGCTCCAACGCGGCGCTGGTACTGCGCCGCGACCCGGGACCAGCCGCCCGGTGAAGCCCACCGCATCCGTACGACAAAGGAGAACGCGCATGAGCAGTGAAGTGACCCTCGAAGAGCTGGCCGCACTGATGAAGAAGGCCGCCGGTGTCACCGTCGACCCGCAGGACCTCGAAGCCCGGTTGGACACCCCCTTCGCCGAGTTCGGGCTGGACTCGCTCGGCCTCCTCGGCATCGTCGGCGAGCTGGAGAACCGGCACGCCCGGGCGCTCCCCACCGACGCGGAGAAGTGCAAGAGCCCCCGCGACTTCCTCGACCTCGTCAACAGCACACTCACGGCAGGAGCCTGAGATGGCAGGGCACACCGAGAACGAGATCACCATCGCCGCACCCCTCGACCTCGTCTGGGACATGACCAACGACGTCGAGAGATGGCCGCAGCTGTTCAGCGAGTACGCGGACGCCGAGGTGCTGTCCCGGCAGGGCGACACGGTGACCTTCCGCCTGACCATGCACCCCGACGAGAACGGCAAGGTGTGGAGCTGGGTGTCGGAACGGACCACCGACCGCGACAAGCTCACCGTCACGGCACGCCGAGTCGAACCCGGTCCGTTCGAGTACATGAACATCCGGTGGGAGTACGAAGAGACCCCCGACGGCACCCGGATGCGCTGGACCCAGGACTTCGCCATGAGGCCGGACGCGCCGGTCGACGACGCCGGGATGACGGACATCATCAACCGCAACTCCCCCGTCCAGATGGCCCTCATCCGCGACCGCATCGAGCAGGCCGCCGACGAGCGGCGGACCTCACCCGTCACGCCCGCCTGAACGGCGCCGCCGCGTAAGGAGACTCCATGCACCACGCCCTGATCGTCGCCCGGATGGCCCCGCACGCGGCTCCGGACATCGCCGAGGTCTTCGCGGCCTCCGACCGCGGCGACCTGCCCCGCCTCGTCGGGGTGACCCAGCGTTCCCTCTTCCAGTTCGGCGATGTGTACATGCACTTCATCGAGGCCGAGCAGGACCCGGGCCCCGCCATCGCGCGCGTGGCCGGCCATCCCGAGTTCCGCGACATCAGCAGGAAGCTCGAGGCGTACGTCAGCCCGTACGACCCGCAGACCTGGCGCGGTCCGAAGGACGCGATGGCGCAGTGCTTCTACCACTGGGAGAGAGACACGGCACCGGCCACCCGGTGACGCCTGGGAGAGAAGGCCGCCGCCCGTGAGGGCGGCGGCCTTCTCTCCGTGCGTGCGGCCAGGAGAGGAGCTAGGAGGAGCGGGCCAGTACCGGCAGCAGACGCAGGGCGTTCTCCCGGTTGATGCCCCTGAGCTGCTCCGGCGAGACGAAGGGATCGCCGTCCAGGGCGGGCACCGCGATGTCGGCGACGACCTGTGCGGGGGTGGGCGGCCAGTCCGTGCCGAAGAGGACCCGGCTGGGATCCACCGTGGCCAGCAGTGTGGGCGTGGAGGAGGGAGACATGGGGCCCGCCGTGTCGAAGTAGAACCGGTGCAGGTAGTCACGGACCCTGCCCGGCTCGATCCCGGGGGTGAGGTGCCCGCCGAAGAGCTCCAGCCGAGTGGCCATGTACGGCAGGAAGCCTCCTCCGTGGGGAAGGACGAAGCTGAGATTCGGATAGCGGTCCAGGGTGCCGTTCCGGATCAGGTTGATGGCCGCGCGTGTGGTGTCCATGAGGAAGTCGCACACGAAGGGCGGCATCCCCGGCAGTCCCGCACCGCCGTCCTTTCCGGCCGGCACTTCCATGGGGTGCGTGCTGATGACGGCGGACCGGTCGTTCAGCTCCTGCAGGAGGCCGTCGTGGGTGGCGTCACCGAGGTAGACACCGTCCATGCTCGTTCTCGTGCTCACCCCGACGGCCCCGAGCTCGTCGAGTCCGTAGCGCAGGCTCCACTGCGAGAGCTCCAGGTCGTCCAGGAACACAGGGGTGAAGAAGGCGAAGCGCGCGGGATGGTCCTCGACGACATCGGCCGCCGCCCGCAGGGCGATCCGTGCGCTCTCCTGGCGCTCGGCCCGCTCACGGAACCGTCCGAGCATCGCGACGGTCATGACAGCGGTGCTGATGCCCGTCTTGTCCATGACCCCCAGAGCCGCGTCCAGGTCCCAGCGTGTCCACCAGGGCAGCCTCTCGCGGTTGACGACACCGCGTTCCTCCGCCCAGTCCAGCCAGGCCGGCGCGGTGAAATGGTGGTGGACGTCCACTCGGCCCTCTACGGGGCCGTCCTCGTATGGCATCGGCATGTCCTCGGGTCGTTTCGGTGGGTGGTGCTCAGCCGCGGCAGAGCACGGTCTGCAGCACGTCCGTCAGCACACGATCGGCGGACGGCAGGTGGGAGGGGGCGCGCCAGGCGACGAAACCGTCCGGGCGTACGAGGACGGCACCGTCGTCGGCGGTGCCGTGCAGCGCCGCCCAGTCGGCATCCGGCTCGGGAACAAGGTCGTGATCAGGGCCGTCTCCCACGAGATACACCTCGACCGGAACGCCCAGGTTCTTGCCGGCCCGCTCCGCCGCGCGGCGCCACGGGTGGCCTTCGGCCCCGGCGAGCAGGACGAAGGAACGCTCGTACAGATCGAGAGTGGAGATCCTGGCGCCTCCTGCCCTGACCCACATATGGGGTGCGCGGCTCCCCGGCTCCCCGTCGATCAGAAAGGCTTCCGGGACGACCGGCCGCTGAGGGGAGGCGCCCACCACAGCGTTCGAGCCGTACCGGTAACAGAGCGCGACCGTCATGAGGTCCCCCGCGTCGTTGTTGCGCCCCGCTGCCGGGCGGAATGCGGGGTGCTGCTCCTCGGCGGCCTGCCGGGAGGCCCGTGCGCTCGTCGTGACAGCGACAGGCCGTCGTTCACACTCGTAGGTGTCGAGCAGCGGCAGGCCGGCCCAGCCGCGGAGTACCGCGGCGATTTTCCAGGCGAGGTTGTGGGCGTCCTGGATCCCGGTGTTGGAGCCGAAAGCCCCGTTGGGCGGCATTTCATGAGCCGCGTCACCGGCCAGAAAGACCCGGCCCCGCCCGTAGCTGTCCGCGACTCGCTTGGAAGCGTGCCAGGGCGCCTTTCCCGTGATCTCGACATCAAGGTCCGGAACACCGACAGCCGCGCGAATATGTGCCGCGCAGCGCTCGTTTCCGAAGTCTTCAAGGGTTTCCCCCCGATCGAAAGACCAAGGGATATGGATGACCCACCGTTCCTCGTTGTCCACGGGCAGCAAGGCACCTTCCCCCTGTGGATCGGTGGTGTAGCAGACGATGAAGCGCTTCGGCCCGACGTATTCCTTGAGGGCCTTGCTCCGGAACGTGACACTGATGTTGTGGAACAGGGCACCGGGTCCGGACTGGCCGATTCCCAGACGTTTGCGAACGGGGCTTCTCGGGCCATCGGCGGCCACCAGGAAATCGGCTTTCACGGTATAGGTCTCACCGGTGTCCCGGCGCATCACCTGCGCCCGGACTCCCTCTTCGTCCTGCGTGAAGGAAAGCAGCTCCGTACCGAAGCGGATGTCTCCGCCCCGGCGGGCGCGGTCCAGCAGGACCGGCTCCAGATCGTTCTGGCTGCACAGGCACCAGTTCGAGGAGCTGACCCGGGAGACATCCATGCCTGCGGCGATGTCCTGAACGATCCAGCGGCGCTGGTCCCCGACGAGGGTGTCCACCTGGAGAACGCCGTCGTTTCCGGCGAGAGCGGAGGCGGCCTCCCGCACGCTCTGCTCGAGTCCGGCGGTCCGGAAGATCTCCATGGTGCGCACGTTGTTCCCGCGGCCACGTGGGTGCGTCGACGTCTCGGCATGCCGCTCCACGAGCAGGTGCTCGATTCCGAGGCGCCCCAGGAACACGGAGGTGGAAAGACCCACCAGGGATCCGCCTACGATGAGAACTGGTACAGATTCCACTCCGCGTCCGCTCACTGGTTTCCTCGTCGTCCGGCGACTGCCCAGCCCGGGAACGGTGGACTGGCCCGTCATGATGTTTACCAAGCGGGACTTACGCGCGCGATCCGGGGCGCCCCGGAGTACGCCGGCCGGGTAACCGGAGGAATTTTCCACACATCCTGCGGCGCTCGAACTCGTATGGCCCAGCAGTGTTTGCGGCACAGTGCCGGCCGGGAAATCGTGTGACCGACCGACGGAACTCTCGACCCCCGGGACCAGCCATGACGCAAGCGTTCGCATCCGAGGAAATGTCGTCCGAAGAGGCCGCTGCCGCGGCCTCGGCCTGCAGCCGGGAGTTTCGCGCCAACCCGCATCCCGTCTACGCCGCGCTCAGGGCGACAGCACCCGTATGCCCCCTGACGCCCCCTCACGGGGTCGACACGTACCTCATCACCCGGTACGACGACGCCCGTGCCGCCTTGGCCGATCCGCGGCTGAGCAAGGACATGTACGGCGCCATCGACGCCTATCACCGGATCTTCGGCGACTCGTCGATCGCCCTGGACGACAACATGCTCTTCTCGGACCCTCCGAAGCACACCAGGCTCCGCCGGATCGTCGGCACCACCTTCACCCCCAAGAGGGTGGAATCGCTGCGTCCGAAGGTCCAGAAGATCACCGATGAACTGCTGGACCGCTGCCCGGCGTCGGACCCCGTGAACCTCCTCCAGGAGTTCTGCTTCCCGCTGCCGCTGCACGTGATCTGTGAGCTCCTCGGCGTCCCGGAGAACGAACGCAAGCAAGCCCAGGAATGGTCCGCCACCGTCGCTCAGACCGGCTTCGGGCCGGAGGCGAGAAAGGCGCTGGAACGGGCCGAGGGCAACCTGCGCGACTATCTGGTGGACCTGATCGCGCGGAAGCGGAAGGAGCCGGACGGAGCTCTGCTCAGCGCACTCGTCACGGCGCAGGACGAGGACGGCGCGCTCACCGACCACGAACTCGTCTCCACCGCGTGGGTGCTGCTCTTCGCGGGCCACAAGTCGACCGCGTACCAGATCGGCAACGCCGTCTACCACCTGCTCAGCCGGCCGGAGCAGAAGCGGCTGGCGTTCCGGGACCCGAAGGCGACGGCCGCAGCCGTGGAGGAGATCTTCCGGTTCGAGACCTCCGTGGAGAACTCGACGTTCCGCTACGCGACGGAAGACATCAAGATGCGCGACACACTCATCCCCAAGGGTGCGCTCGTGCAGATCTCGCTCACGGCGGCCAACCGGGACCCCGAGATGTTCCCCGACCCGGACCGCATGGACGTCGAGCGCCCGAACGTCCAGGCGACGCACCTCGCATTCGGCCTCGGCCCGCACTACTGCATCGGCGCGCCTCTGGCACGTCTGGAGATGCAGGTCGCCCTCAGCACGCTCTTCGGACGTCACCCCGGCATGGCCCTGGTCGGGGAGCCGGAGGACGTGCGCTGGCTGACCGTGCCGTTCCCCGCCTTCCGCGGGGTCGCGGAACTCCCCGTCGTTCTCGACCCGTCGTGACGGGGGAGGCCACGGCACCGGCGCGGGTGCGAGTGGTTCGCCTGCTACGCGTCCGGGAGGGAAGGGAAGCGGATTTTGTGGATGCCTACGAAGGCGTACGCGACGGCGCCGAGCGGTTTCCCGGACATCTGCGCGAACAGCTCTGCCGCTCCGTCGACGATCCCGGTCGATGGCTGCTCACCAGTGAGTGGGAAAGTCTCGACGCCATCAAGCAGTGGCGCACCGACCCTGATCACACCACTCTGGTCGGGCCGATGAACGCCTGTCTGCACGACGACCGGTGGACCGGGCTCTTCGAGATCGTGCCCGAGGGCGCTGGTGACCGAAGGCCGAGACAGGGCTGACCAGCATGTGACCGGCCGGTAAGGTCGGGTTCGTGCCGAAGCCGCTCAGTCTCTCCTTCGATCCGATCGCGCGCGCCGACGAACGCTGGAAACAGCGCTGGGGAAACGTGCCGTCCATGGCCGCGATCACCTCGATCATGCGCGCCCAGCAGATTCTCCTCGCCGAGGTCGACGCGGTGGTCAAGCCGTACGGGCTGACGTTCGCGCGGTACGAGGCGCTGGTGCTGCTCACCTTCTCCAAGTCCGGCGAGCTGCCGATGTCCAAGATCGGCGAACGGCTCATGGTGCATCCCACGTCCGTGACGAACACCGTGGACCGGCTCGTGAGGTCGGGCCTCGTCGCCAAGCGGCCCAACCCCAACGACGGGCGCGGCACCCTCGCCAGCATCACCGACAAGGGCCGCGAGGTGGTCGAGGCGGCCACCCGCGACCTGATGGCGATGGACTTCGGGCTCGGGGTGTACGACGCGGAGGAGTGCGCCGAGATCTTCGCGATGCTGCGGCCGCTGCGCATCGCCGCCGGGGACTTCCAGGAGGGGTGACCCGGGCCAAGATCTCCCGGAACGGGTCGTTACGCTCGACGGCATGAAAAAGAGCGTGCTGACCCGCTATCGCGTGATGGCCTACGTCACCGGCGTACTGCTGGTCCTGCTGACCCTCGGCATGATCGGCAAGTACGTGCTCGACCTGAACGGCGCGGCCGACTTCACGCGCGTCGTCAGCATCGCGCACGGCTGGCTGTACGTCGTGTACCTGATCTTCGCCTTCGACCTGGGCTCCAAGGCGAAGTGGCCGGTGGGCAAGCAGATCTGGGTGCTGCTCGCCGGGACCATCCCGACGGCCGCGTTCTTCGTGGAGCGCAAGATCAGCCACGAGCTCGAGGCCAGGGTCGCGGAGGACTCGCCCGCGACCGCCAAGGCGTAACAGCACCGCCGTACGGACGAACGTACGGCGGTCTGCCGTCGACATTTACTTGGACGTCCTAGTAAATTCGATGGGTATGGACGCTGACGCCATCGAGGAAGGCCGCCGTCGCTGGCAGGCCCGGTACGACGCGGCGCGCAAGCGCGACGCAGACTTCACCACGCTCTCCGGCGATCCCGTGGAGCCGGTGTACGGACCCCGGCCCGGCGACAGGTACGAGGGATTCGAGCGGATCGGCTGGCCCGGGGAGTACCCCTTCACCCGCGGCCTGTACGCGACCGGCTACCGGGGGCGTACGTGGACCATTCGGCAGTTCGCCGGGTTCGGCAACGCCGAGCAGACCAACGAGCGCTACAAGATGATCCTCCGCAACGGCGGGGGCGGGCTCTCGGTCGCCTTCGACATGCCGACGCTCATGGGCCGCGACTCCGACGACCCGCGCTCGCTGGGCGAGGTCGGACACTGCGGTGTCGCGATCGACTCGGCGGCCGACATGGAGGTCCTGTTCAAGGACATCCCGCTGGGTGACGTGACGACGTCCATGACCATCAGCGGACCGGCCGTGCCCGTCTTCTGCATGTACCTGGTCGCCGCCGAACGGCAGGGCGTCGACCCGTCCGTCCTGAACGGCACGCTCCAGACGGACATCTTCAAGGAGTACATCGCCCAGAAGGAGTGGCTCTTCCAGCCCGAGCCGCACCTTCGGCTCATCGGCGACCTGATGGAGCACTGCGCGGCCGGCATCCCCGCGTACAAGCCGCTGTCCGTCTCCGGCTACCACATTCGGGAGGCCGGTTCGACGGCTGCGCAGGAGCTGGCGTACACGCTGGCGGACGGCTTCGGGTACGTGGAGCTGGGCCTGTCGCGCGGGCTGGACATAGACGCCTTCGCCCCCGGCCTGTCCTTCTTCTTCGACGCGCACGTCGACTTCTTCGAGGAGATCGCGAAGTTCCGCGCCGCGCGCCGGATCTGGGCCCGCTGGATGCGGGACGTGTACGGCGCGCAGTCCGAGAAGGCCCAGTGGCTGCGGTTCCACACGCAGACGGCGGGTGTCTCGCTCACCGCGCAGCAGCCGTACAACAACGTCGTACGGACGGCCGTGGAGGCGCTGGCGGCCGTGCTCGGCGGGACGAACTCGCTGCACACCAACGCCCTCGACGAGACCCTCGCGCTGCCGAGCGAGCAGGCGGCGGAGATCGCCCTGCGTACGCAGCAGGTGCTGATGGAGGAGACCGGCGTCGCCAACGTCGCCGATCCGCTGGGCGGTTCCTGGTACGTCGAGCAACTGACGGACCGGATCGAGGCCGACGCCGAGAAGATCTTCGAGCAGATAAGGGAGCGGGGGCTGCGGGCGCACCCCGACGGGCGGCACCCGATCGGGCCGATCACCTCCGGGATCCTGCGGGGCATCGAGGACGGCTGGTTCACAGGGGAGATCGCGGAGTCGGCGTTCCGGTACCAGCAGGCGCTGGAGAAGGGCGACAAGAAGGTCGTCGGGGTGAACGTCCACACCGGGTCGGTGACCGGGGACCTGGAGATCCTGCGGGTCAGCCACGAGGTGGAACGGGAGCAGGTCAGGGTGCTCGCGGAGCGGAAGGCCGGGCGGGACGACGCGCGGGTCCGTGCGGCGCTCGACGGCATGATCGCCGCGGCACGGTCGGACGCGAACATGATCGAGCCGATGCTGGAGGCGGTACGCGCCGAGGCGACGCTCGGCGAGATCTGCGGGGTGCTGCGGGACGAGTGGGGGGTGTACACCGAGCCTGCGGGCTTCTGAGCACGTCCTCCGTCCGTCAGCGGCAGCGCCTGCACCCTGGAGGCGCGGGGCGAGGGTGGTGAGCCACGGCCGGGCCCGGGCGGCGGTCCAGTCCGCCGGGCCCCGGCCCCGACCCGGCCACGGGGCAGCCCGGACCCGGCCCCGGCGCCCAGGGCGCGCTGCTCGGCGGCGGCACCCAGGGCACGGTGATCCAGGGCCGGGACTTCCACGGCAACTTCACCTTCGGTGGCCGTTCCTCCTGAGCGGGGACGCCGACGCGCCGGACGGGCCTGCCTCAGTCGGCGGCGGTGTGCGCGGCTCCTCCCGCCAGTCCCCGGAGCAGCACCAGGGTGAAGCCGCGTACCCACGCCTCGTCGACCGGCTCCCCGCTCACCAGCGTGCGGTGGACCACCGCCCCCGCGACCATGTCGAAGATCAGGTCTGCTGTGCGGGACGCTGTGGCGGGGTCGGGTTCGGGTGGGAGTTCTCCTCGTACCTGGGCTCGGGATCTGCCCTCCAGGACCAGGCGTTTCTGGCGGTCGACCACCGAGGCGCGGATGCGTTCGCGCAGGGCGTCGTCGCGGGTGGCCTCCGCCACCACTGCCATCAGGCCGCTCTTGGCCTCCGGGCGGGCCAGGATCGTGGCGAACTGGAGGACGACGCCCTCGATGTCCGCGGCCAGTGAGCCGCTGTCCGGGAGCTCCAGCTCGTCGAAGAGCTCCGCGACCGCGTCGACGACCAGTTCGTTCTTGCCCGCCCAGCGGCGATAGAGGGTCGTCTTCGCAACCCCGGCGCGTGTCGCGACGTCTCCCAGGGTGAGCTTGGACCAGCCCAGTTCCACGAGAGCCTCGCGTGTCGCGGCCAGGATCGCGGCGTCCGCCGTGGCGCTGCGCGGGCGCCCGGTGCGGCTGGCTGGGCTGCGGCTGTGCATGTCCTGACCATAAACCGGCGGTTCCCGCGCGGCCGTGAGGGAGATCACCGGGGGGTGGTGTCCCGGCGGTCCGGTGTGGCATTACGCTACGTCTCGTAGCGAAAGCCCGTGAGGGACGTACACGGGCTGCGGCGACACGGCGTGGGGTGGGGACCCGGCGCCAAGGGCATCCGGCCGGCCCGGCTTTCAGACCGTTTTCACACGCGCGCGCAGTACGGGGGAGGATAGACGCATGCAGCCACGGAACATGTCCATGAGCGGAGTCGTCGACCTCGCCGCGGTGAAGGCGGCCCAGGAGGCCAAGGCGAAGGCGGAGCAGGCGCGTGCGCAAGCCGCCCGGGAGGGTGGGACGGGGGCGATCTCCCCGGCCGATCTCGTCATCGACGTCGACGAGGCGGGGTTCGAGAGGGACGTCCTCCAGCGGTCCGCCGAGGTGCCCGTCGTCATCGACTTCTGGGCCGAGTGGTGTCAGCCCTGCAAGCAGCTGAGCCCGGTACTGGAGCGGCTGGCCGTCGAGTACAACGGCCGCTTCCTGCTCGCCAAGATCGACGTCGACGCCAACCAGATGCTGATGCAGCAGTTCGGCATCCAGGGGATCCCCGCGGTGTTCGCGGTCGTCGCGGGGCAGGCGCTGCCGCTCTTCCAGGGGGCCGCGGGCGAGGCGCAGATCCGGCAGACCCTGGACCAGCTGGTGCAGGTCGCCGAGCAGCGCTTCGGTCTGACCGGCCTCGCCGTCGACCCCGAAGCCGAGCCGGGCGGCGCCGCCCAGCCGGCTCCCGAGCGGCCGGCCGGCCCGTACGACGCGCTCCTCGAAGCCGCCGTGCAGGCGCTGGACTCGGGCGACCTGAGCGGTGCCGTCCAGGCCTACAAGAACGTGCTGAGCGAGGACCCGGGCAACGAGGAGGCCAAACTGGGCCTCGCCCAGGCCGAGTTGCTCCAGCGTGTGCAGGGTGTCGACCCGCAGCAGGTGCGCAGGGACGCCGCCGATAAGCCGGCCGACGTGCAGGCGCAGATCGCCGCCGCCGACCTGGATCTGGTGGGCGGCCATGTGGAGGACGCCTTCGGCCGGCTCATCGAGACCGTGGGGCGTACGGTGGGTGACGACCGGGACACCGTACGGATGCGGCTGCTGGAGCTGTTCGAGGTGGTCGGACCCGAGGACCCGCGCGTGATCGCGGCCCGCAGGGCCCTGGCCCGGGCCCTGTTCTGACCAGTCGTTAAACACGCGGGCTCGTGATGCCGGCGTGAAGGATTTGCCGAAAGAGCGTCACAGCGGCCGCGCTTTGCCAAAACTTGGTAAACGCGGCCGCTGTTACTGCGAGTAAGTCACAGGCGTTGATCTGTCGGTTTCTGTCCATCGATCAACAGCTTTGTGCAGCCGTTCGGCACCACCCTGTGTCGTCGTCCGAGACCGGGGGGTCGTTGTTCGGTTATCCGGCCGTTACTAGCCAGTAACGATCCCCCTTGTGCGGGCGGCGAGAATGCACCACGATCGGCCACGCTCGGTCCATTCCCGTACCCCGGCAGCCGGTTGGGTCGCGGGACAGCGTGGGTCCCCACCGAGCAGAGCCGGCGGCAGTGGCGCCGGCTCTTGGACAGGGGGGTCTTCGCCCACTCGGCGAAGCCTGTCCAGCAGGGTTGTGCGTGATGCGTGTCAGGCGCGACCAGTGGTTGTCGCTCGGGGGTGATCGCCGGTGATTCGGGCGCGAGTTGCGCCGCCGAGTGCAGGCGCTCTCCTTCCCGAGGACGTAGCACTTCTCCCATCCCTGCACGGCTGAGCCGCGATTCGGGGCGAGCCAGGTCAGGAGATGTACGTCCGAGAAGGAGGAAATATGGAGTCCCAGGTGCGTGGCGGGACCAGATGGAAGCGGTTCGCTGTGGTCATGGTGCCCAGCGTGGCCGCCGCGGCATGTGTGGGTGTAGGACTCGCGCAGGGGGCGCTGGCCGCGTCGTTCAGCGTTTCCGGTCAGCAGTTCAAGGTGTCGGCCGAGCACCTCAAAGGTACGGGCTTCGCCCAGTACGGCGGGATCGACACCGTCTATGAGACGACCGAGGGCAAGAGTACGAAGCCGGTCCCGGTCGCGATCTCGTCGTTCAAGACCGCGAAGATCACCAACATGTGCCAGTCGGTCGCGACGCCGATCCCTGGCATAGGCACGGTCTATCTCCGCCTCGACGCGGGGCGGGAAAAGCCGGTCACGGCGAAGAACCTCTACATCGACGTCGCCCAGCTCGACGCCAATGCGACGTTCGAGGACATCGACATCGGCGTCGCGGTCAGGGACCAGAACCGCGGCCCCGACGTGAAGCAGGGCGAGAAGGTGCTGCCGGGCGGCTTTGCCCAGCAGGCCAAGACGGCAACGCTCACCAAAGTGGAGCAGACCGCGTGGGCCACCACGGCCGGCACGTTCACGCTCAACGGCCTGTCGATGAAGCTCGGCATGAAGAAGGAGATGGAGTGCTTCTGACGGCCTCCGTGTCACGGGCACCGCGGGGYGGCTSAGCCRCCCCGAAGGGGCGGGGAGCCACGGTTTCCCCGCCCCGCGGGTCCGGCCCGGCCATCCGCCGGGCACCTCCACAGACTCACAACTTCCGGCTACTGAACGCCTACTTCCGAGCCGGTACGTACCTCCACCGGACCGAGGGAGCTGTTTTCCATGAGTGCCGAGACTCCGGTCCAGAGCGCCGGGACCTTCACCCGGCTGCGTCGGCGATTCCGTGACTGGCGGGGCGGCCGGCCGTTCTGGGCAGGCCTGTTCACCATCCTCGGCGGGGTGCCGATCGCCTACTTCCCCTACGCCACCCTGAAGCTGGGCACCATGTCGCTCACCATGGCGACCACCGCGGGTGCCGGCTCCCTCATCATCGGGGTCCTGCTGATCACGCTGGGGCTGACCATGTGGTTCCAGCAGGCGACGCGCGTCTTCGCCGGCGTCGCGTCGATCATTCTCGCTCTGGTGTCGCTGGTGGTCTCCAATATCGGCGGCTTCCTCATCGGCTTCCTGTTCGCGCTGTTCGGTGGTGCGCTCGCGGTCTCCTGGGCGCCCGGCAAGGCGGACGGCGCCGAGGGGGGACGGCACAAGTCCGGTCGCGGACCGGCCGGAGAGGGCGCCGTGGAACCCACGCCCCAGAGCGCCGACGATGAGCCGGTCCCGCCGCAGGCCCCGTACGAGACCGGCGACGGCGGTCCGGCGGACGGCGTCAGGTCCGAGGTCCGCAACGGGGGGTACCGTGTCGGCTGACGCCCGCGACCAGTTTCCCGGGACCCAGGCCCGGCCGAGAACGGGGCCGCGTCACGCGGCTCCCAAGAAGCCGCTGTTCACCCGGTTCCAGATGCCCGCCGGCAAGGCGATAGCCATGGCGGCGATGCCCACCGCGGTCCTCATGGGCATGGGATTCACCCCGACGCTCGCCCTCGCCGACGACCAGCCGCCGACCTCGAACAGCCTGAAGGCCGACGAGTACAAGGACTGCGTCGCGGCGCTGGAGGGCGACAAGGACAAGGACGGCGCCTCCCCCTCGCCCTCGGCGAGCGGCAGCGAGGACGACGGCAAGAAGGACGAGAAGACGTCCGAGCCGACTCCCTCGGCGCCCGCTGGCGGTTCGGACGCGGACAAGGACCCTGCGGACTCGTCCGGTTCGTCGGATTCAGGTTCCGACGACACGGGCGGCAGGACCGAGCCCACACCGACGCCTTCGCCCTCCTCGGGCACGTCGGGCGAGGACGCCGCGCCAACGCCGAGCCCGTCGCCGTCCCAGAGCGACCGCAACGTGCTGGAGGACATCGGCGACGCGATCGGCGGCATCTTCGACGGCGGCAAGTCCACCGCGAGCCCGAGCCCCACGCCGTCCGCTTCCGCCTCGCCGTCCGGGGACACGGACGAGCCCGAGGACACGAGCAAGTCCGAGGACACGAGCAAGTCCGAGGACGCCGGCAAGGACGCCCCGTCCGACACCGTCAAGGAGACCACCGACAAGGTCACCGACGCGGCGAAGGACACCGTGAAGGACACCACCGAGGCGGCGAAGAAGGCTGCCGAGAAGGCGGCCGAGGGCGCCACCGCCTCACCCACCGCCTCCCCCAGCCCGTCCGCGAGC
>NZ_NGFN01000101.1 GCF_002148965.1 Streptomyces swartbergensis
GCCCCAGCCCTGAGGCATGATCGACCCATGACGACCCCCGTCCCACCCGGTCCGGCCGGCGAGCCCGGCGCCGCAGGCCGACGCGGCGCTCCCATCCGGGTGCTCATCGCGGACGACCAGGACATGATCCGCACCGGATTCCGGTTCTTCCTCGACGCCCAGCCGGACATCACCGTGGTCGCCGAGGCCCGCGACGGCGAGGAGGCCGTGGCGCTGGCCCGCCGCGAGCGGCCGGACGTGTGCCTGCTGGACATCCGGATGCCGAAGCTGGACGGGCTGGAGGCGACGCGGCTGCTGGCCGGACCGGACGTCGCCGACCCGATGCGGGTGGTCGTGGTGACCACGTTCGACCTCGACGAGTACGTGTACGGCGCGCTGCGCGGCGGCGCCTGCGGTTTCCTGCTCAAGGACTCCGGGCCGACCCTCCTGGCGGAGGCCGTCCGGGCCGCCGCCGCGGGCGACTCGCTGGTCTCCCCGTCGGTCACGGTCCGGCTGCTCAAGCACGTCACCGCGCCGACGGCCGCCGACACCGCGCCACGGCCGGCGCCCCCTGCTCCGATGCAGGAGCCCCTGACCGAGCGCGAGCTGGACGTGGTCCGCCTGGTCGCCCTCGGCCGGACCAACGCCGAGATCGCGGCCGGACTGTACGTCTCCCTCTCCACGGTCAAGACGCACCTGTCCAGCGTCCAGCTGAAACTGGCCGCCCGGAACCGCGTCGAGATCGCGGCCTGGGCCTGGCAGAACGGGCACGCCCGGGCCGGAACGTGAGGCGTCCGCGCCACGGCACCGGAACGCCGCAGCGCCCCGGGCGGCGCTCACCCGAACAGTCCGGTGCCGGTGGTGGGCCTTCGGTGCCGGTGGTGCCCTGAGGACACGCGTCACCTTCCCAGGAGGCACTCCCGATGACCCGTCGTCCGTACCGGCTCGTCCGCGTTCTCTCCTCCGCCCTGGCGGCAGGCACGCTGCTGACCACCGCAGCATGCTCGGACGACGGCGGCACGGACGGTTCGCGCGTCTCGGGCGTCGCCGCGTCACAGGCCGCCGGGAAGCGGCAGACCCCCTCTCCCACCGCCACCCTCACCACGGACCGGGCCCGCACCGCGCTGATCACCGAGGCGGACATCGAGGACGACTGGACCCAGGTCAAGGACACGGAGGCCGACAACTGGCACGACAGCCTGCTCATCGGCAGGGTCGACGTCTCCGACTTCCTCACCGCCAAGGCCCAGGCCGCCGACTGCCAGCGCCTCCTCGACTCCCTCTTCGACGACGATCTGCTGGGCAGGCCGTCCGGAGCGTCCGAGCTGCGCGGCTTCGAGCAGGGCGACTCGCGCCTGCTGTACCAGGTCGCCTCCTACGAACGGACCGACCCGCAGGACTCCCTGAACTGGATGGCGAACCTGCCGGAGAAGTGCGACCAGTTCACCGTCACCGACGACGGCGAACAGCGCACCGTCCAGGTCGTCGAGAACACGCCGCCCGGCGTGGGCGACGCCCGTGAGGGCCTGCGCGTGACGGTGCGGGGCAGGACCGGGGGCACGGAGGCCACGCTGACCCTGGACGTCGCCGCCGTACGCGTCGGCGACGACGCGATCACCGTCACGGCGGGCGGGCTCGACGGGGACGAGAACGACTCCGTCGAGCAGGCGGCGCGGCTCGGCACCCAGCGCCTGAAGGACGTGCTGGCCGGCAAGACGCCCTCCCCGAACCCCGGCGAGGTCCAGTAACACGGTCCGCGGCTCTCCCCCGCCGCGCACCGACGGCCCCGCCGGCTCTGCCGATTCCCGGGACAGCGTGATCATCGGAACGGCACAATGGCGGCGATGACCGGTCCCGGTCGCTCGTGCGAGGAGAGGAAGAGACGTGAGTGAGAGCCACACCCCGCCGAGCGGCTCGGCGAGGCTGAACACCGGTGTGGCGCACAACGCGCGCGTGTGGAACTACTGGATCGGCGGCAAGGACAACTACGAGGTCGACCAGCAGGTCGGCGAGCACGTGGCCGGCATGTTCCCGATCATCCGGGACATCGCCCGGGCGGACCGGGACTTCCTGGGCCGGGCCGTGTCGTTCCTGGCCGGCGAGCGCGGAGTGCGGCAGTTCCTCGACATCGGCACGGGGCTGCCGACGGCGGACAACACCCACGAGATCGCCCAGCGGCTCGCGCCCGACTCACGGATCGTCTACGTCGACAACGACCCGATCGTGCTGGTGCACGCCCGCACCCTGCTGACCGGCACCCACGACGGCGTCACGGCCTACATCGACGCCGACGTGCACGACCCGGACGCCATCCTCGAACGGGCCGGGCACACGCTCGACCTCACCCGCCCCGTCGCCGTCATGATGCTGGGCATCCTGAACTTCGTCCTGGACACGGACAAGGCGCGGGACATCGTGCGCCGCGTGATGGCCGCGGTCCCCTCCGGCAGCTTCCTCGTCCTCACCCACCCGACCTTCGACGACGACCTCGGCGGCGCGGGGCAGATCCCGGCCATGAAGTTCTGGAACGAGAACGCCACTCCCCCGATCACCGCCCGCAGCGGCGCGGACATCGCCGCGTTCTTCGACGGTCTGGAGCTGCTCGAGCCGGGCATGGTGTCGTGCGGGCAGTGGCGTGCCGACGCCGGCTCGGCCGTGCTGGTACCGCAGTACGGCGCGGTGGCCGTGAAGCCCTGACGCGGGGTGCCCACCCCGTCGAGGAGGACGTATGACGACCCTGGCCGATCCCGTGCCCGGCGGCCGTCCCGGTGATGTGGAGCGGGCCACCGCGCTGAGCGGCGAGCTGTCCGGGCGGGGTGTGCACGGTGTGGTGCTGTCCTACGTCGACACCGCGGGGATCGGCAGGGTGAAGACCGTCCCGACGGCCCGGCTCGCCTCCGCCGCGGCCTGGGGTGTCGGCATGTCCCCGGTGTTCGACACGTTCCTGGCGAACGACTCCATCGTCACCACCGACGTCCTCGGCTCCCCCGACGGCGATCTGCGGCTCTACCCCGACCTCGACCAGCTCGTGGTGCTGGCCGGGCAGCCCGGCTGGGCGTGGGCGCCGGTGGACCGGGTCACGCAGGACGGGGAGCGGCATCCCGGCTGCGCGCGCACGTTCCTGCGCCGCGTCGTCACCGAGGCGGCCGAGCGGCACGGCCTGACGTTCAAGACGGCCGTGGAGGTCGAGTGGACCGTGGCCCGCGGGGACGCGCCGGGCGACGCGTTCGTGCCCGCGACGACCGGCCCGGCGTACGGGGCCGCGCGGCAGGTCGAGCTCGGTGACTACACCGCGGACCTGCTGGCGGCGTGCGCGGCCCAGGGGCTCGACGTGGAGCAGGTCCATCCCGAGTACGCGGCCGGGCAGTTCGAGATCTCGGTGGGTGCCGTCGACCCGGTGGCGGCGGCCGACCGCAGCGTGCTGGTGCGGCAGACGGTCCGCGCGGTGGCCCAGCGGCACGGGCTGCGCGTCTCGTTCGCCCCGGCCGTCGTGGGGCAGGGCGTCGGCAACGGCGGGCACGTCCATCTCTCCGCCTGGCGCGGCGGGGTCAATCTGCACTCCGGGGGCGAGGGCCGGTACGGCATGACGGCCGAGGCGGAGTCGTTCACGGCCGGTCTCCTCGCCCACCTGCCCGCTCTCACGGCCGTCACCGCGCCGAGCCCCGCCAGCTATCTGCGGCTCAGGCCCTCCCAGTGGGCGGGGGTGTTCACCGCCTGGGGCCGCGAGACCCGGGAGACCGCCCTGCGTGTCATCACCGGCACCGCGGGCCTGCGCGACCAGGCGGCGAACCTGGAGATCAAGCCCGTCGACCTGGCCGCCAACCCCTACCTCGCGATCGGCTGCCTGATCGCCGCCGGGCTGGACGGCATGGCCTCGTCCGCCACTCTGCCCGAGGAGACCACCGGGGATCCGGCACGGCTGGGCGAGGCGGAGGCGGCGGCCCGGGGCGTACGGCGGCTGCCGGTCTCGCTGGAGCAGGCCGTCGAGGAGTTCCGCGAGGACGGTGCGCTGCGGGCCGTCCTCGGCCCGGTCCTGGCCGACGCGGTGATCGCCGTACGGCGGGGAGAGCTGGCGTCCGTCGCCGGGTTGGACGACGACCAGGTGGCGGCGGCGTACCGGTGGAAGTACTGACGTGGGCGCGGTCCGCGAGGCGCTCGACGCGCTGAGCCTGGTCGACCACCACTGCCACGGCACGGTGGCCGCCGATCTCGACCGGGAGGCCTTCGAACCGCTCCTGACGGAGGGCGACGCGTGGCCGGGCGTCTCGCCCTTCGACAGCCCCGTGGGCGTGGCCGTGCGCCGCCACTGCGCTCCCCTGCTGGACCTGCCGCGGCACGCTCCCGTCGAGCAGTACCTGGCCCGGCGTTCGGAGCTCGGCCAGCACGAGGTGCAGCGGCGCTTCCTGCGCGCCTCGGGCACGGACGTCTTCTGCGTCGACACCGGTTACGCCCCCGACCGGCTCACCACCCCGCGCGAGATCGCCGAGGCCGCGGGCGGCTCCGCGTACGAGGTCGTGCGGCTGGAGAGCGTCGCCGAGTCGGTGCGCGCCGCGGGGGTCGAGCCGGACGCCTACGCGGACGCCTTCCGCGCGGCGGCGATGGACACCGTACGGCAACCCGGCGTGGTGGCCGTGAAGTCGGTGGCGGCCTACCGCACCGGCTTCGACCTGGACCCGGCCCGCCCCTCGGACGCGGAGGTCACCGGCGCCGCCCGGCACTGGACGGCCCGCGGCGGCCGCCTGGACGACCCGGTCCTGGTGCGGCACCTGCTGTGGACCGCCGTCGACCTCGGCCTGCCGCTCCAGTTGCACACCGGGTTCGGCGACAACGACATCCGGCTGCACCGGGCCGACCCGGCCCGCCTCACGGACTGGCTGCACCTGGCCGCCGGGACGATCCCGGTCCTGCTGCTGCACTGCTGGCCCTACCAGCGGCAGGCCGCGTACCTCTCGGCGGTCTTCGAGCAGGTGTATCTCGACGTCGGCCTCACCCTTCACCATGTCGGCCCCGCCCGGGCCGGTGCGGTCCTGGCGGAGGCCCTGGAGATCACACCGTTCCGCAAACTGCTGTACAGCTCCGACGCCTATGGTGTGCCCGAGTTCTTCCACCTCGGGGCGCTCGCCTTCCGGCAGGGCCTGGCGGAGCTGCTCCAGGAACGGGTGGACGCCGACGAGCTGTCCCTGCCGGACGCGCTGCGGATCGCCCGCTGGGCGGGCCGGGACAACGCCCGGCGGGTCTACCGGTTCCCGGACGACTCCCCGGGAGGCGGTTGAACGGCGTGGGGACGGTCACAGTTCCTCCCGAGCGGCTATCCAGGAAGTCCGAACGGCTGAAAGTATGATCAAGCGATGTCTGACATGACCGAAACCACGCCCGGCTGGCTGTCCTCCGACGAACTGGAGATGACACGCGCCCGCATGCCGATCCTGTACGTCGACGCCGTCCCGGTCCGTGTCGACGGCAGCGGCGAAGTCACGAGTGTCGGTGTGCTGCTGCGCATGGGGCCCGACGGAACGGTCAGCCGGACGCTGGTCTCCGGCCGTGTGCTGCACCACGAACGCGTCCGCGACGCCCTGCTGCGCCACCTGGAGAAGGACCTCGGCCCGGTCGCGCTGCCCCACGTCCCGCCGTCGCTCCAGCCGTTCACGGTCGCGGAGTACTTCCCGACGCAGGGCGTCACGCCGTACCACGACCCCCGTCAGCACGCGGTGTCCCTCGCCTACATCGTGCCGGTGACGGGCGACTGCCGACCCCGGCAGGACGCGCTGGACCTGGTGTGGTTCAGCCCGCGGGAGGCCGTCTCGGAGGCGGTGCAGAGCGAGATGCCGGGCGGCCACGGGGTGCTGCTCAAGCAGGCGCTGGCCCATGCGGGCTGCGTGATCTGACGGGTGCGGGCCATCACCGGGGGGTGAGCTGATGCGGCTTCCCGACATGCCGCTGCACGACCCGTTCGTCGTCGCCGACGAACCGACGCGCACCTACCACCTCTACACGTCCAACGACCCTTCGGTGTCGGGCGTGGACGGCACCGGCACGATGGTCTACCGCAGCCACGACCTGCACGACTGGACGCGCCCCGTCGTGGTGTTCCTGACCGCCGAGCAGGAGGGCATCTGGGCGACCGACGGCGCGTGGGCGCCGGAGGTGCACTCCTGGGACGGCAGGTACTACCTCTTCACCACGCTGCACAACGCGGACCGACCGCTCCCGGTCCCGCCGCCCAACCCGTGGGGTGTCCCGTTCCGGACCCCGACCCATATGCGCGGCACGGTCACGGCCGTCTCCGACTCGCTGCTCGGCCCGTTCACCGTGCTCGACCCGGCACGCCCCGTCCCGCCCGAGCACCTCATGACCCTCGACGGCACGCTGTACGTCGACCCGTCCGGGCAGCCCTGGATGGTGTACGCGCACGAGTGGCTCCAGACCATCGACGGAACGATGGAGGCGATCCGCCTGACCCCCGACCTGTCCCGGACGGTCGGCGACCCGGTGTACCTCTTCAAGGCCTCGGACGCGCCCTGGACCGCCGAGCAGATCCCCGCGGGCGTACCGCACCAGCTGCCGCCCTACATCACCGACGGCCCCCAGCTGTACCGCACGCCTGACGGGTCCCTGCTCATGCTGTGGTCGACCTACGAGAAGAACACGGCCGGCCAGGACGGCACCGTCAGCGGCGGCTACGTGCAGACGTACGCCGTATCCAGATCCGGCGACATCCAGGGCCCATGGCGGCAGCACCGGCCGCTGGTCCGCGACGACAGCGGCCACGGCATGCTGTTCCACACCTTCGACGGCCGCCTGATGATGATCCTCCACCGGCCCTTCGAGAACGCCCGCGGGAAGCTGTACGAGATGGAGCTGCGCGGTCACGAGCTGGAGGTACGGCGCCGACGCGACGACCTGGACGGCGGCGGCTGACCCCCGCCCGGTGGCTGCCCCGAACGCAGCCAGCGGGTCTGCCGATATCGGCAGACCCGCTGGTCGACTCTGTCGGGACGACAGGATTTGAACCTGCGACCCCTTGACCCCCAGAAGCTGAAACCCCGTCCAGCGGGTCCAGCGAGTCCACGGAGTCCGGGAAACGTCCAGGTCACAGGCCTCGCCTGCCGGAACGTGTGAGACGGTCTGTGAGAAATGTGTGAGACGGTGCAGGGGGCCAGGATGGGCGCGGGGAACGCCCCGGCCCTGCTCATCTCGGCCTGTCAAGGCAACCAGCTCGCAGCCTACGGTCTGCGCAACGGCCTTTTCACCCCGACGCTGCTCCAGGTCTGAAATGGCGGCAACGCGGGCGGGTGCAAAGCGTTTCACCGCGAGATCCTCAAGCAGATACCGGCCAACCAGAGCCCGAACTTCTTCGTGACCGTCCGCACCAACAACCGGTTCATCCGGCAGCGGCCCCTCACGATCTGAGGCAGTTCGCTCAAGGGGCGTCCGTGACAGGACGCCCCTTCTACGTGCGCAGTGGCGGGTGCCGGCGATCCGAGGTGTGATGGCTAGACGATGGCTTGGCGTCCCGGTCCTGGAAAGCTTCGTCGCATTGCCCACCAGCACGATCGGCGGCGGGGCCGACCTCTCCCACGCTCGGAAGGCGCAGGCGTCCGTCATGGTCAGTGGGCGGGTTTGGTAGCCGCCAGCCTGCCAGGGATGGCTGCTCTGCTCGCGCTTCTCTTCACCTGGATGCAGGTTTCCCAGACGGGCAAGGAGTTGCAGATTATCGAGCGCGGCCAGGTCACCGGCAGATACAACGCTGCCGTGGACAACCTCGGCTCTGCATCTCTTGACGAGCGCCTGGGTGGGATTTATGCACTAGAACAGATCATGCAGGACTCTGCACGTGATAGGCGCAGTATCGTTGCGGTGCTTACCGCGTATGCCCGACAGCATGCTCCTGTGACTCGCGATCGCAGCGAGCGGGAGGAGACATTCCCCAAGCCGGATATTCAAGCGGTAATGGACATACTGGGTAGCCGTGAATATCCCGAGCGCACACGGGAGCCAGTAGACCTTAGAGGCACCTCGATGCGCTCCGTGGAGTTGGTTCCACAGACCCCTGCCAAATTCGTCTACCTGCGCGGCGCTCGGTTGGACGGTGCTGATCTGCGCGGTTCGTATGTGGAGAAGGCGGATTTGCGGGATGCCGTACTGAATGACGCAAATTTGTCCGGCGACGTATGGCTGTGGGAGTCTGATCTTACGGATGCGTATGTGAATGATGCCGACCTCTCTGGAGTTGAACTCTCTACGACAGCAGTTCGCGGCACAGACTTCGCCTTCTCGAAGCTGGAGGGGGCGATGCTGTGCTCCAGGGGGATTCACCCACCCCAGATCTGCGATATGACCGGGACCAGGTTCTCACAGGCGAACCTGACCGGTGCGACACTGGAAGACGCCGATCTGCGCAACGCTTGGCTCTGTCCCGAACCCGGAGACGAGGATCTCGGGGGTTGCCCGAAACTGACAGATGCGGTGCTCAGTGGGGCTAACCTTCAAGATGTCCTACTATCAGGGGCAGATCTGCGAGGTGCGAAGCTGAACGGCGCTGATCTGCGGAATGCCGATCTCAGCAGCGCGGATCTGAGGGACGCCGACCTCACCGGAGCGAAAACAGCAGGGGCAATCCTCGAGAAGGCCAAGGTCGCGGGGTGTAAAGGCTGTCCGTCACCTGATTAGATCGCCCGGGAGGCGGAGCAGCCCCCGCCACTCGCGGGCGGCCGGCGTATCACTGGCAACGCGCGTTAACTCAAACTCCGTGCGTTCGGAACGCTGCGCTGCGATGGCCGGGCAGTGCAAGATGTCTGTAGAGGGAGCTTGTCTGCCCCATCACGACCGGCGAGGAGCCTATGACGCCGGAGATCGATTACGCCGAGCTGTTCGAGGCCACGCCGAGTCCCTACCTGGTACTGGGTCCGGATCTGGTGATCGCTGATGTCAACGCTGCCTATCTACAAGCCGTAGACCGCTGTCGCGACGAATTGATCGGCAACCATCTCTTCGACGCCCTCCCCGCCAACCCTGCGGATGCACGCGGGGACGGCAGGGGTTCCTTTGGCGCATCGCTGCACCGCGTCTTGGTTTCGGGCAAGCCCGACATCATGGCGTTCGTACGCCACGACACGCTCAAGGCGGGCGGCCTTGAGGACTACGGGGAGCGGTGGTGGTCATCCGTGAGCACCACCGTCCTCGGCCGGGACGGATCCTTTAAGTGGATCATCCAGCGGATCGAGGATGTCATTGACTTTGCCCGCTACCGTCCTCGATCACTATTTCGAGCCGCCGCCCCACGGCGGGGCTTTCAACGAGCCAACCACGCAGGCCAGCTCTCCGTTCATTGACCGAAGGACAACAGGACAGGCACGAGAACCGCTCTCCCCTATCGGCGGAACCGTGTTTACCTCCGCTCGCAGGAGAGGTGGACGTTGACTTTTAAGGGCGAAATTTTGTTATAAGCAGAATATGTCGGCATCCACCCAATTCATTACAGCGGTAGCTGCTTGGTGAACTTGACGAAGTGTGCCCAGCTGGCCGGCCGGAGGGCCATGAGCCCCTGCTCTCGGTCCTTGGTGTCTCGGACCCTGACCACTTCAAGGTCGTTGTCGGCGACCTCTACACAGCTGTCATTGGACGTGTACGAGCTGGTGCGCCAGTTCGGCTTCGGCGTCACGTCAAGCCTCCTAGGAGTCGGTTGGTATGCGGTCGAAGTGCTGGATAGCGGCGAAGATGCGGTCTCGGACGGCGGTCCCGTACACCGCGGACTGCTGCAAGAGGGCAAAGGCTTTGGCGTACTGTTCGATCTCTCGGGGCTGCGTGATAGAGAACTCGGCCGAGTACGTTTCGACGAGTACGAGTCGGTCGTCGAACATCGAGAACGAGTTGCCCGGCCAAATGCGCGTGGGCGCGTCGTGCGGGATGATGCCCAAGTTCAGACGGGCGAGACGCATGACTGCTAGCAGTCGGTCGAGCTGCCCCTTCATAACCTCAGGACCGCCGAAGTTGGTGTACAGCGCCTGCTCACCGAGCAGTACGTTGAAGATCCGGTCTCCCTGGTACAGGTACTGCTGTCGTTCCAGGCGCTTTGCTGTGGCAGCCTCTGTGTCGTTGGGGATCTCGAAGAAGTCCACGACCTGCTTGAACGTCTCAGCCGCGTACTCGGCGGTCTGGAGAGTCCCCCACACGAGAGTCGGGTGCCAGATGCGGAAGAGCTTGGTCTTGGCGTAGACCGGCAGGGCCTTGCTCTGGCGCTTCTCCGCTCCTGACGCGAGCTGCCGGCGCCACTCAAGCCAGAGCTCGTCGATGTGGCGGACTGTGGCGATCAGGTCATCGATCTGGTCTGGCCGCTCGGTCTTGGTGCACCAGACACGGATGTCGTCCTCGCTGGCGTTCTGCTTCCCGTTCTCGATCCGGGAAACCTTGGACTCCTGCCACCCAGTGGCATGCGCGAATGCCCGGCCGCTCGCAAAGCCCGCATCCTTGCGGAACCCGCGAAGCCGGGCACCCAGCGCCTCTCGTGCTTCTTGTGCTTGGTTGCTCACGGATGGGTCAGGGCTTGTACTCGGCGTGTGGGATGGCCATGGTCCAGAACATGTCCCGCAGGCGGATACATTCGGCCACGGTGGCGGGGTCCTCGACGATCTCTGACCCGAGTACCCGGCCTTCAGGGTCAAAGTGCCCCACGGCGAGCAGCCGATCGTCGTATAGCCACCAGTCGTTCCCCTGCAGCGGGAAGGTGACGCCCTCGGGCAGTCGGTGCCGGGGGAGCCAGCGGATGTCCTCGCCGATTTCGATGTTGAGGTGCGTCAGCGAGTGTTCCCAGGTGACGTACTTGCTGTGCGGTTCAGTCACCACCCGGACACGGCGCACGGTCTTCCTCTCACCCGTGACGCGCTTCATGAGCGTCTTCCAGTCGTCGAGCCAGGCATAGTCATCGGGCTCGCCCCGCTGCCAACGGGCGTACGGCGTGTCCTCGATGGGAGACCCGTAATCGTCCCGCAGCTCCAGGTGGAAGGCGTCGCGTTCGAACTGGTTGAACAGCGCGTCGCGTTCAGCGGGAGTGATCAGGTCCACTGTCTTCCTCCAGTAGGGCCGTGATCGAGGACTTGGGGACCTCGATGCAGGTCTCATAGTCGGGCATGCGCATCTGGCTCAGGGCTTCAGGGTTGTGCATCTGCGGGCCTTGAAGGACACACGTTCCCTGCTCGGTGACAAGCATGATCGGGTCGGTGAACTGCTTGATGTCGCCGGATGCTTGGCCGTCTTTGGTCAGGTGCTCGAACAGCTCGGTCGGTACCTCGATGACAGTCTGTCCTTCCGGCACGTCAAGCTGCATGAGCAACTCGTTGGCGTACACCTTCCAGCCTTGGATGACGTAGCTGTCCTGGTCACTGGCGTACAGGGTGGGGCTGTCTCCAGGGGTGGAGTTCTTCCCCAGGAACCGTAGCTGCATGGCTGCTCTCCCGTCCGCTGCCTTGCGCCTGTTTGCGCGACACGTTGATGGTCGCGACCCAGTTCGAGCTCGTCAATCTACTTGCTGCAAACTCGCGCAATCTACTTGGGACTTGGGCCTTGGCCGCTCTACGTTCGGTTCTGACCCGAGCAACCGAGGAGTCCGCCGCCAGGGGCGGCACCGAGGGAGAGGTGCGTGGTGGCCGGCGTAACCCGAGGACCTGACACGACCAGCGTCGACAGCTTGCCCATCGATGTGGAGCTCATCTCAGACAGCACGAATGCCGCGCTGCGGATGGAGCTGAGCACGTCGACCCGCGAGGCCATCGACACGAGAACAACGGTCATCATCGGCCAGCTGAACTTGCTCCTGGGTGAGGAGCTGGGAGCCGACGATGACCCTGAGGTCAAGGGCGTGTTCCGCAAGGCGCATCAGCTGCTTGATCTGTCGTCGCGGCCCACCAGGCAGACGCCAAGCTTCTCCGCGTTCTTCTACATGCGCGACGTCGCCAGCCTGACCCGACGCCTGCTGTGGGTCTATGCCGAGAGGACGGGGACCGATGTCGCCTAAGTCCCGCGGGTCACACAGACGACCGCTCGGGTGGCGTCAGTGGGTACTCCAGGGCTTCATGATCCTGGCCGCCTCGTTGGTCGGGACCGCGCTGTGGGCGGTGAACCGGTGACCAACCCTGGCACTCACCATCCAGGGACTCCCCTGATTGCCCGCGTACTCCTTACTGATGCCACAAATCGCGTGCTCATCGTCCACACCATAGGCAGCGTTCCCCGCTGGATTCTTCCCGGAGGCCTTGTCGACGCCCAGGAGTCACCCCGTGCTGCGGCTCGTCGCGAGGTTCAGGAAGAACTCGGGCTGGATGTCGAGGTAGGTCCGCTCCTGACACAGGAGTGGACGCCACCGCGCACCCCCGGCCGGCGTGCCCGGCTGACCTTCTACTTCACTGGTCCGCAGCTCAGCCACGAGGACGTGGCCCGTATCGCCCTTCAGGAAACGGAAGTTGACGCTATGGCGTGGGCGGAGCGTGACAGGGCCCGGGAGCTGCTGCCGACCACCGTCGCTCTCCACGTCGGTGGGCCGCTTCATGCCTACAGCGGCTCTACCTACTACTTCGAACACCCACCCCGGAGGGAACATGATCACCTCATTGACTGACCGTCCTCTGCGTATCGGGACGCGCAAGTCGCCGATGGCACTGGCCCAGACGGAACACGTCCGTGCCCTGCTGCACGAGTTGGAACCCGGCCTGACGACCGAGGTCGTGCCCGTGGAGACCGAAGCCGACATGTGGCAGGGCGACCTCGCCCAGCTCGGAGGCAAGGGACTCTTCGTTAAGGCAATCGACGAACGTCTGCAGCGCGGTGAGATCGACATGGCGATCCACTGTCTCAAGGACGTCCCTGGCGATCAGCCACTCCCTCAGGGCCTGGTCTTCGCTGCCATGCTCCCCCGAGACGAGGTTCATGACGTCCTGGTCGTCCCTGAAGGCTCGGAGATCAAGAGCCTCGATGACCTTCCGCCTGGCGCGCTGGTCGGGTCGTCTTCGGTGCGTCGTAAGGCCCAGATCAACCGTGTCCGTCCAGACCTTCAGGTTGTCCGTGTGCGCGGCACCGTCGGCACCCGCCTGGACAAGCTGGACGGCAAGAAGAAGATGGACGCCACGCTCGACGCTATGGTTCTGGCCGCCTCAGGCCTTGAACGCCTCGGCGCCGCTGACAGGGCCCGGCAGGTCTTCAGCGTGGATGAGATCCTCCCCGCGGTAGGCGCTGGTGTGCTCGCTCTGGAATGCCGCCAGACCGACACCGACGTCACCAAGCTCCTCGTCCGTCTGAACGACGAGAAGACTCAGACGGAGGCGACCGCGGAGCGCGTCATGCTTCACGGCCTGCGCGGCCACTGCAACTCCCCCATCGCCGGCTACTGCGTCACCGATCCCGATGGCCAACTATCTCTTCGCGGCATGGTCTTCTCCCGTGACGGCTCAAAGTTCGTCCACGCCCACTATTGGGGCGAAGGACTCAACGACCCCGCGGTCCTGGGCTCCCGCGTCTGCTCTGAGCTACTCCGCCAGGGCGCCCGCGACATCATCGAGGGCATCCCGCACTGAGGCACTTGAGGCGGAGACATGGCCGGGCTTCCCCGTTACGGAAGCCCGGCTGTTCCTGTTTTCGTCACGCCGAGGGTGCGCACTCAGGTGACCGCGCACCCGGAAGTTGTGCGCGAGGTCTGGGCTAGTAGCTCGAAGCGGGGCTAGCGTGCCTTGCATGTCACTCATAATCGACATATTCGCGCCAGCCGTAATCATTGCCGTCATCGTCGGGTCTGTGACTGTCGCTGCTTGGCTCACGAGACGTTGGCCATCATGATGACTCCTGTGTATACCTATCCAGCCCTGCTTTAGCAGGGCCATTCCTGCGTCGATTATTGCTTATTGATAGGAGATTCCATTTTTCGCTATTCTCTATGAGAGAAATGTATCGGAATGAACCCGCTGGGTTTTCGGTACATTTAACTTTTCTATGGTTATTGCAGTTGCCTCACAGAAAGGAGGCGCAGGAAAAACATCCTCTACCATCTCGCTTGCAGCCGGCCTCGCCCGTAAGGGTAAGCGGGTTCTTCTTATCGACATTGACTCTCAGGCCAACAGTAGCAAGGTGCTACTCCCTGAGTATCCACAGATTCAGAAACAGCACACCGTCTTTACCACGATCCTTGAGCGCAACCCACTTCCGCGACACGCAACGAGTGTGCCGAATCTTGAGATTGTCCCCTCCCACATCCTTCTGTCGAATACCGATGCTGAGCTGACGACAGCGATCGATCACCGCGAGGAGCGCCTGAAGCGCCAATTGGACACGATCAAAACCGAGTATGATTACGTCTTCATTGATTGTCCTCCCACCCTTTCGTGGCTCACCATCAATGCGGACAAGGCGATCATCGTTGTGTCCCCTGGGTACTTCGAGCTTGATTCGATCGTTCAGATCACCAAGACGATTCGGGAGGTACGGGGTCTCTTTAACGCCGCTCTTAGCTGGCTTTCTCTTCACCATGGCCGATCCGACCGTCAACAGTAAGACGTCGCTGCGAATTCTTCGCCAGACATACACGAGCTCGGTTCTCAGTACGGCCATTCCTCGAAACACCGACCTGCGCGATGCGCATTTTCAGAAGCGAGACATCTTCTCGTTCAATCCTAAATCGACTGCGGCACTGGCGTACAACAAGCTGATCGCCGAGTTGTTTCATCTATCAGTAAGACCCTAGATACTGATGTGATTACAAGTGAGGGATCCGTCTTCTTCCCTCAGAAACCATCCTCTTCGGCAGTGAAAGTGCACGAATCTGACGGCGTGCCCGACACCGTTGTCTCGGCCTGGGCAGGGCACAGCGACCTGTCCTTCACCAAGAGGGTCTATGTCCACCCTGCCCCGCAGAGCCTCAAGGCAGGCTCGGAGAAGCTCGCCCAGCTTCTCGGCTAGTGCTGTGACTGTATAGGTTCGCTGGGTTGGTGGCTGTGGCTCGACGAGTTCATTGCTCTGCAGGTGACTGATCGATGCCGAGTTTGATCGTGGCAGTATCACCTTTTTTGGGGCGGTACCCGAGAGCTATGCGTATCGTCCCGTCAATGGGGACGACATAGCGTCCGTTGATGGACTCCAACGACGTCGCCCATGTAGCTCCGCCGATCCGTGCCCAGAGCCGGATCCTCATCCGGCCCTGACCGTCGGGCCTGGCGAACTCCTGCAAGCGAGGCATTGTCTCCTCAGGAACGGCGACAAAGTGGCCCACCAGGCCGTAGTTCAAGATTCGGCCACTGACTTGCACCTCGCCGCTGATCTCTAGGAGCCATCTGATCTGAGTCGCCAAGTGTCACACCCCTTTGCTGCCATGTACATCGTGGCAGAGGGATCCGGGAGGGGTCCCGGGGTGCACACGAGCCACGGGCCCAGATGCCCACTCCCCACAACCTGCTTCAGTCTGGCCGTTAGACAGGACACTGTTGGTGAGAAATTGTGAGACGACGCCCCAGAAACGATCAAGGGCCTCAGCTCACATGATGTGATCCAAGGCCCTGAGCTGCGACTACGGAGCGGACTCCCAGTCGGGACGACAGGATTTGAACCTGCGACCCCTTGACCCCCAGTCAAGTGCGCTACCAAGCTGCGCCACGTCCCGTTGCCCGTCTGACCTGGGGATTCCCCCGGCCGAACGCGCAGGGAAACAATACCGCACTCGCGCCGGTGATCGCGCATCCGTTTCCGGGCACCCATCGCTTGACCTCAACATTGGTTGAGGTTGCACGCTCGTGCACATGACGAACGCGACGGACATGACACACACGTACGCCGACCTGCCGGCGCTCATGGGCTTGATGACCGGCGACGAGAAGCACGGCCCGGCCGCGACGTCCACGCTGGACGTGCTGTGGGTGCTGTACGACCGGGTGCTGCGGGTGAGCCCGGAGCGGATGGCCGATCCGGAGCGGGACCGGTTCCTACTGTCGAAGGGGCACGGGCCGATGGCGTACTACGCCGTGCTGGCCGCCAAGGGCTTCGTGCCGGTGGAGTGGCTGCCCGGCTTCGGCTCGTACGACTCCCCCCTCGGCCACCATCCCGACCGCACGCTCGTGCCCGGCGCCGAGATCGGCAGCGGATCGCTCGGGCACGGGCTGCCGATCGCCGTCGGGACGGCACTGGGGCTGCGCGCCCAGGGGCTCGACGAGCCGCGGGTGTGGGCGCTGATCGGGGACGCCGAGCTGGACGAGGGCAGCAACCACGAGGCGATCGCCTTCGCCGGGCCCGCCGGGCTCGACCGGCTGCACACCGTCGTCGTCGACAACTCCTCCGCGACGTACGCGCGGCCCGGCGGGATCGCCGCCCGCTTCGAGGCGGCGGGCTGGTCCGCGCTGACCGTCGACGGCCGTGACCACGAGGCGCTGTACGCCGCCTTCACCGCACCGCACCCGGGCCGCCCGCACGTGGTCGTGGCCCGGGTCGAGCCCAAGTCCGCCTGATCTCCCCGCCGGAAGGAACCAGAACTCCATGGACACCATGCGTGACCGTTTCGCCCCTGTCGTCTCCCGGCTGCTCGACGAGGATCCCCGCGTCGCCGTGGTCCTGGCCGAGATCGGCGTGGACGGCTTCGCCGAGGCCGCCCGCCGCCATCCCGACCGGGTCGTCAACGTCGGCATCCGCGAGCAGCTCCTGGTCGGGGCGGCGGCCGGGCTGGCGCTGACCGGGATGCGGCCCGTCGTGCACACCTTCGCCAGCTTTCTCGTCGAGCGGCCCTTCGAGCAGGTCAAGCTGGATCTCGGGCACCAGGACGCGGGCGCGGTGCTGGTGAGCGCCGCCGCCTCCTTCGACTGGCCGGCGGGCGGCTACACCCACATGGCGCCGGGCGATGTGGCGCTGCTCGACACCCTGGACGGCTGGACCGTCCATGTGCCGGGCCACCCGGACGAGGCAGAGACGCTGCTGCGGCACGCGGTCGCCGCGGGCGACGACAAGGTGTACGTGCGGCTGTCCCTGCAGTCCAACGGGCGGGCGCTGCCCGTCGACGGGCAGCGTTTCCGCACGGTCCGCGAGGGGCGCTCCGGTGTCGTGGTCGCCGTCGGGCCGATGCTCGACACGGTGCTCGCCGCCACCGAGGGCCTCGACGTCACGGTCCTGTACGCGACCACCGTCCGCCCCTTCGACGGGGAGGCCCTGCGCCGGGCCGCCCGGGCGGCCGGGACGGACGTCGTCCTCGTCGAGCCCTACCTGGCGGGCACTTCGACGGCCACCGCGAACGACGCGCTGTCCGAGGTGCCGCACCGGGTGCTGGGGCTGGGTGTGGGCCGTCGCGAACTGCGGCGGTACGGGCAGGTGGAGGAGCATGTCGCCGCCCACGGCCTCGACGCCCGGTCGCTGCGGGAGCGCATCGGGGGCTTCGTCGGGGCGGCGGTTCCCGCGTGAGACCCCGAGGAGGTCACTCCCCCGCCACGAGGCCCAGGCGGGGGTGTGCCTCCAGGAGCCGGGTCGGGGCGGCCTGGCGCCAGGAGTCGGCCAGGATGTCCCGCAGCTCGCCCTCGTCCTCCAGCGCGTCGAGCCGGGCCCGTACCCAGGCGAACTGCGCCTCGTGGTCGGCGATCCAGAACTTCTCCGGCTCGGCGAGAACCAGTTCGTCCCGCTCCTCCTTGGGGCAGCGCACGGCGATGGACGTCTCATCCTCCGGCAGCGTGGCGAACATCTTTCCCGCGACCCGGAACGTGGGCATGCTCCAGGCGATCTTCTCCGTCGTGTCCGGCAGGGACAGAGCGATACGTCGTACGTCTTCGGCATCCGGCATGGCAGGCACCGTATCGGCTGCCACTGACAATCACCTGGTGAGAGCGGTTGCCGGTACGTGCTTGTAGTAGATCGTCGTCGGCCTCAGCTCCCCGTCGGGGCTCGCCGCGTAGTCGGGGATCGCGCCGATCGCGGTCCAGCCGGCGGACCGGTACAGCCGCTCGGCGGGGCTGCCGGTCTCGGTGTCCAGGTGGAGGAGGGTGACGCCGGCCTCGGCGGCGGCGCGCTCCGCCGTGGTCAGGAGCCCGCGTCCGAGGCCACGGCCTCGGGCGTCCCGGTGCACCATGAGCTTGACGAGTTCGGCGCGGTGACGGCTGTTCGGCTTGGCGGGGAAGGCCAGGCTCACGGTGCCCAGCACCCGGTCCCCGTCGTGCGCCGCCCACACGGCGAGCCGTCCCGCTGCCACGTCGGCGGCCCGTTCCTCCCACCAGGCGACGGCCTCGGCACGGTCGAGCGGGGCGAGGAAGCCGACCGAGGCACCGCCGTTCACGGTGTCGGTCAACAGGTCCGCCAACGCCCCGGCGGAGCGGAGCAGTCGAGCCTTGTCCAGACGGATCACGGCCGCACCACCGCCAGCAGATACCGGACACCCTCGGGACCGGCGCACCGGAACCGGGTCGGGCCCCACACGCGCATGCGCAGGCAGTCGCCGGCACCCAGGTGGTGTTCGGTGTCCTGCGCGGTCACGTCGAGGGCCCCTTCGAGGACCCAGATGTGCTGCTCCAGACCGGCCACGGGCGGACGGTCGTAGGCGATGTCGGCGCCGGGGGTGAGGCGTCCCTCGACGAGTTCGCCGCGCAGGGCCGCGTGGGGCGGTGACACGGATCGCCGTACGAAACCGGAGGCCTGGTCCTGCCAGACGGGCTGGTCGGCGGCGCGCACCACGGGTGCCGGTTCGGCCTCGACCTCGCTGAGCAACTGGGACATGGTCCGCCCGTAGACGGCACACAGACGGTTCAGGAGGGAAGCCGTGGGGCTGATCTCCGCCCGTTCGGCCCGGGACAGCGTGGAGCGGCTCACTCCGCTGCGGTCGGCCAACTCGTCCAGGGAATAGCCGTGTTCGGTCCGCAGCGCGGCCAGGCGGGCGCCCAGCCGGGTGTCGACCGGGTCCGTGTCGTCGCTTCTCACATGTGGGACGCTATCCCGGATATGAGACGACCGCGTTAACGAGTCCTCACACCTCGGCCGCCGCACCGAGCGCGTCCAGCACCGGGCGGATCAGGGGATGCTCCTCGGCTCCCCGGCGTACGGCGGCGAAGACCCGCCGGGTGGGGGCCGTGCCGTCGACGGGGCGGACGACCACTCCGGCGAGGTCCATGCCGCGCAGCGCCGAGCGCGGCACGAGGGCGACGCCCGCGTCGGCGCAGGCGAGGGCGACGACCGCGCGGAAGTCGTCCGAGGAGTGCTCCATGCGCGGCTGGAAGCCGGCGTTCTCGCAGGCCAGGACGACCACGTCGTGGCAGGGGTTGCCGGGGTACGGGCCGATCCACGCGTCCTTGGCCAGTTCGGCGAGCGGGACCTCCGCCGCGTCGGCCAGACGGTGGGTGACCGGCACGACCGCGTCGAAGGGCTCGGCGTACAGCGGTACGTGGGTCAGTCGCGGGTCGTCGGCGGCCGGGGCGCCCCGGTACTCGACGGCGACGGCGACATCGACCTGCCGGTCCAGCACCATCGGCAGGCTGGCGTCGCCCTCGGCGTCCTGGACGCGGATGCGGATCCCGGGCGCCGACTCGGCGAGGCGGGCCACCGCGGGCGCGACGACCAGGACGATGCCGGTCGCGAAGGAGGCGACCGTGACGGTCCCGGCCGCTCCCGAGCTGTAGGCGGCCAGTTCGGCCTCGGCCCGCTCCAGTTGGGCGAGGACCGCGTTGGTGTGGCTGAGCAGGATCTCGCCGGCGGGGGTGAGGCGTACGCCCTTGGCGCCGCGCTCGACGAGCCGGTGCCCGGTCTCCTGCTCCAGCGCGGCGAGCTGCTGGGACACGGCCGACGGGGTCAGATACAGCGCGGCGGCAGCCGCCGTCACCGTACGGTGGTCGGCCACCGCACGGAGGATGTGGAGCCGCCGCGCTTCGATCATGCGATCGATTCTCTCAGGTCGCCGGTGTTTTTCAGCCGGCCAGCTCCGCCCGTGCCGCCACGAAGGCGTCGACCGCGCGGTTGACGTCCTGCGTCGAGTGCGCGGCCGACAGCTGGACGCGGATCCGGGCCTGGCCCTGCGGCACCACCGGGTACGAGAAGCCGATCACGTACACGCCGCGCTCCAGCAGCAGCTCCGCCATGCGCCCGGCGACCGCCGCGTCACCGATCATCACCGGGGCGATGGCGTGGTCACCGGGGAGCACGTCGAAGCCCTCCTCGGTCATGCGGCCGCGGAAGAGGGCCGTGTTCTCGGTGAGCCGGACGCGCAGGTCGTCCGCCGACTCCAGCAGGTCGAGCACCTTCAGGGAGGCCGCCGCGATCACCGGGGCGAGGGTGTTGGAGAAGAGGTACGGCCGGGAGCGCTGTCGCAGCAGGGCGACGATCTCGGCGCGGGCGGCGACGTAACCGCCGGAGGCGCCGCCGAGCGCCTTGCCGAGGGTGCCGGTGATGATGTCGACGCGGTCCATGACGCCGTGCAGCTCGGGTGTGCCGCGGCCGCCGGGGCCGACGAAGCCGACGGCGTGCGAGTCGTCGACCATGACCATCGCGTCGTAGCGGTCGGCGAGGTCGCAGATCTCGCGCAGCGGGGCGACGTAGCCGTCCATGGAGAAGACGCCGTCGGTGACGATCAGCCGGCGACGCGCGTCGGAGGCCTCCTTCAGCCGGGCCTCCAGCTCGGCCAGGTCACGGTTGGCGTACCGCAGGCGGCGGGCCTTGGACAGCCGGATGCCGTCGATGATCGACGCGTGGTTCAGCGCGTCGGAGATGACCGCGTCCTCGGGACCGAGCAGCGTCTCGAACACGCCGCCGTTGGCGTCGAAGCAGGAGGAGTACAGGATCGTGTCCTCCTGGCCGAGGAACGCCGACAGCCGCGCCTCCAGCTCCTTGTGCACCTCCTGGGTGCCGCAGATGAAGCGCACGGACGCCATGCCGTAGCCCCAGCGGTCCAGGGCCTCGTGGGCGGCGGCGACGACCTCGGGGTGGTCGGCGAGGCCGAGGTAGTTGTTGGCGCAGAAGTTGAGGACCTCGCCCGGTCGGCCGCCGGCGGTGACGTTGACGGTGGCGGACTGCGGGCTGCCGATCACGCGCTCGGGCTTGTGCAGTCCGGCGGCGCGGATCTCGTCGAGGGTGGCGCGCAGGTCGTCGCGCACGGAGTCGAACATGAGGGCTCCTGAAGTGCTTGGCGGTGAGGGGGAGTTACGCGGTCCAGTCGAGGATGACCTTGCCGCCGCGGCCGCTCGCCGCGTCGGCGAACGCCGCCTCGAAGTCGCGGAAGCCGTACCGGCCGGTGATCACGGGCGCGAGGTCGAGGCCGCCTTCCAGCAGCACGGACATCGCGTACCAGGTCTCGAACATCTCGCGTCCGTAGATGCCCTTGACGGTGATCATCGAGGTGACGATCCGGGCCCAGTCGACGGGGAACTCCTGCGCGGGCAGGCCGAGCATCGCGATCCGGCCGCCGTGCGTCATGTTGGCGATCATGTCCCGCATGGCCTCGGGACGGCCGGACATCTCCAGGCCGATGTCGAAGCCCTCGCGCAGGCCGAGCGTGCGCTGCCCGTCGGCGATGGTGGCGCCGGCGACATTGAGCGCCAGGCTGACACCGATCTTGCGGGCCAGTTCCAGCCGCTCCTCGCTGACGTCGGTGATCATGACGTTGCGGGCTCCGGCGTGCCGGGCCACGGCGGCGGCCATCAGGCCGATCGGCCCCGCGCCGGTGATCAGCACGTCCTCGCCGACGAGCGGGAACGACAGCGCGGTGTGCACGGCGTTGCCGAACGGGTCGAAGATCGCGGCCACATCGAGGTCGACGGGCACGCGGTGCACCCAGACGTTGGCGGCGGGCAGGGCCACGTACTCGGCGAACGCCCCGTCCCGGCCCACGCCCAGCCCTATGGTGGCCCGGCACAGATGACGGCGGCCGGCCAGGCAGTTACGGCACTTGCCGCACACCAGATGGCCCTCGCCGCTCACCCGGTCGCCGGCGGCGATGTCGGTGACGTCCCGCCCGGTCTCGACGACCTCGCCGACGAACTCGTGCCCGAGCACGAGCGGGGTGCGGATCGCCTGCCGCGCCCAGCCGTCCCAGGCCCTGATGTGCAGGTCGGTGCCGCAGATACCGGTGCGCAGCACCTTGATCAGTACGTCGCCGGGCCCGACGACCGGCTCCGGGACGTCCGCGAGCCACAGTCCGGGCTCCGCCTTCTGTTTGACCAGCGCCTTCACCGCTACGGCTCCAGGGGGTGAGTCCCGGGTCCGGGCACGCCGAAGGTGCCCCTGGGCCGGGAGAGGAGTGGAATCGCACAGCAATCTGCCGTACGGCGGCCGCACCGGTCCATCGAGGTTTTCTTAAGCGGCGCCTCAGCTTTCCTTCACGCCCGCCCGGGTGCGCCGCGCAAACCCGGGGCGTGTCAGTAGGGCAGCCTGCCGTCCCAGCCCTCCAGCTGCACGACGAGCTGCGCGGCGTGTTCCTTGATGGCCGTCAGGCCCGGCTTCCCCCACGGCCGGGGCCCGACGTCGGCGACGCTGACCGTGCCCAGCACCAGGCCCGTACCGTCGATGAGCGGTGCTCCCAGATAGGAGCGGATACCGAACTCGTCGACCACCGGATTGCCCGCGAACCGCGGATAGTCGTGGACGTCCTCCAGGACCAGGGCTTTGCGTCGCGCCACCACATGGGGGCAGAAACCATGGTCGCGGGGCAGAGTACGGCCCACCCGGGGGCTGGAGCCGTCGCTCCGCACCACCGGCGCGATGGCCGGAACGTACAGCCCCGCGTAGAACTGGCCCCGCTCGTCCGGGAAGTTGACCATGGCGTACGGCGCCCCGGTGAACTCGGCGAGGCGGTGCGCGAAGGCGTCGAGTGCGGGTTCGGGGCGCTCCCCCAGGCCCAGCAGGCGCAGTCGGCCGGCTCGGGCGGGGGCCTCCTTGTCCTCGGGTGTGAGCAGCAGACGACCGGCCGGGCGCGGCGGGTCGTAGCTCATGGGCGTCCTCCCGGACTGTGGGCATGTGTCATATACGGGCTCCCTGGCGGGTGTTGGGGGATCACATGTGGGCGCCATACCCCGTCGTGGGGGCGGGCGCATGGGCGATGAGGTGACGCACGAGGGTCAGCAGGGCCTGGACCCCGGAGCTGGAGATCCGGGCGTCGCAGCACACGACGGGGATCTCCTCGGACAGGTCGAGGGCCGCGCGCACCTCCTCCGGGTCGTAGCGGTAGGCGCCGTCGAACTCGTTCACGGCGACGATGAAGCCGAGGCCGCGCTGTTCGAAGAAGTCGACGGCCGCGAAACACTCCTCGAGGCGGCGGGTGTCGGCGAGGATGACCGCCCCGAGCGCGCCCTCGCACAGCTCGTCCCACATGAACCAGAACCGCTCCTGGCCGGGGGTGCCGAACAGGTACAGCACGTGTTTCGCGTCGAGCGTGATGCGGCCGAAGTCCATGGCCACGGTCGTCTCGACCTTGTTCTCGATGCCGTCGAGGTTGTCGGTCGCGGCACTGACGGTGGTGAGCAGCTCCTCCGTGCTGAGCGGCGCGATCTCGCTGACCGCGCCGACGAAGGTCGTCTTGCCCACGCCGAACCCGCCCGCCACCAGGATCTTGAGGGCGGTGGGGAACGGGTCGCCGCCGTGGCCGGAAGCGTCGGCGTAGTCAGAGCTGTCGTCGTAGTCCATCGAGCACTGCCTCCAGAAGGGCCCGGTCCGTCGGGTTGTGGTGGAACGCGGGGGGCTTGGTGGTCAGCGCCCCGCAGTCGACGAGGTCCGCCAGCAGCACCTTGGTGACGGCCACCGGCAGCTTCAGATGGGCGGCGACCTCCGCGACGGCGACGGGCACACTGCACCGCTCGAGTGCCTGCGCGTGCTCGGGGCCGAGGTAGCCGAGGGGGGTCGCCCCGGTGGCCATCACCTGCGACATGAGGTCGAGCGCGACGGTGGGACGGGTGCGGCCGTTGCTGACCGTGAACGGGCGCACCAGCCGCCCGGCCGCGTCGTCGAGCCAGGGCCCGTCACCGGCCGCCGCCACGCTCAAGGCCTCATCGCCGGGGATTCGACGGACTGCTGGCGGGGAGCGGTGACCAGGTAGGGGCGGACGCTCTTGACCAGCATGGCCATCTCGTAGCCGAGGACGGCCGCGTCGGCCTCGCGGCCGGCGAGCACGGCCAGGCAGGTGCCAGAGCCGGCGGTGGTGACGAACAGCAGGGTCGAGTCGAGTTCGACCACGACCTGCCGGACCTCGCCGCCGTCGCCGAAGCGGACGCCGGCGCTGCGGCCGAGGGAGTACAGGCCGGAGGCCAGGGCGGCCATGTGGTCGGCGCTGTCCGGGTCGAGGCCGTGCACGGACTTCACGAGGCCGTCGCAGGACAGGAGCACCGCGGCGGTCGTGTGCGGTACGCGCTGCACGAGGCCGCTCATCAGCCAGTCGAGATCGGATACATGGGCGGTCGGCGCATCGCTCGCCATGGTGGATCGACTCCTTGGGGTACGAAGGTCTGCGGGAGCGCTGGGGG
>NZ_NGFN01000102.1 GCF_002148965.1 Streptomyces swartbergensis
CCCGTGCCGCCGGGCCCGCGGCACGACCCTCGCCCCCTGCGTTCCGAGGTCCTGCGCTGCTGACAGGACCGGACACCGGTCGGTCCGGTCCATCAGCCCGTACGCAGCACTACGCAGCACTACGGAACGAGGAACACAGCCATGCTCGAAGACCCGTACGCGGTCCTGCGCGCCCTCCTGCGCGCCGAGGCCGTCCGCAACGCCCCCAAGCCGCCCCAGCCCCAGTCCCATCCAGAGCCCAAGCCCAAGCCGGAAACGCGGGAGCGACAGCCGCGCCCGATGGAACGGGAACGCGGCTGACCGACCGGCGGCGGCGGCGGAGACGACCGGACTGGCGCCTTCGCCGCCCCGAAGGCCGTGTCGTCCGTGCCGCCCGTGTCGTCCGTGCCATCCGTGTCGTCCGTGCCGTCCCGGACAGCGACCGGGTGATCTCCCGCCCGCCGTGCGTCAAGGCTCGCAACGCGTGCTGCACGCGGTTGCGGGCCGGGCGAGGGCATCGGCGGGTACGTCCTTCGGGGACCGCGCCACGAAGAAGGCGCCGACCTCTTTCGGGCGAATCAGACGCATGGTCCGCCTGATCGCCCTCTGGGTCAGGAGGTCACGACCGCCCTCAGGTCCTTGACGCCCTCGGGGGCGAGGGCGGACGCCACCTCCGGCAGCGGCATGGTCGCGCAGTCCGGCATATTCACGCCGCTGTTCCCGGTTCATACCGCCTTGTGCGGTTTTTTTCAGCGTCACACTCCGTCGCCACGGCTGCGCCCGGAAGGTCCCGCCCGGTAGGCTTTCCGTGTGATCTTCAAGCGCATCGGAAACGGCCGGCCGTACCCCGACCACGGCCGGGACAGCACCCGGCAGTGGGCGGACGTCGCGCCGCGCCCGGTCCGCCTCGATCAGCTCGTGACGACCAAACAGCAGCTCGATCTCGAGACGCTGCTCGCCGAGGACTCGACGTTCTACGGCGACCTCTTCGCGCACGTCGTGAAGTGGCAGGGCGATCTGTACCTGGAGGACGGCCTGCACCGCGCGGTGCGGGCGGCGCTCCAGCAGCGCCAGGTGCTGCACGCGCGCGTGCTCGAGCTCGACTGACCCGCGCCGGTCACGGGTTGGCCCTTTCGGGTTCTGCTGGGCGACGTCGAATGATCATCTAGTAGGCATCGTCGCCCGGGCGCACTACGCTGCGCTCATGAGCATGCTGACTCCCCCCGGCATGGGCGGCGAATACCGCATCAAGGGAAACAAGTACCCGCGGATGCGCCGGCCCCGGCAGCGCGGCAGGCTCGTCGTCCTGGTCGTCGCCTCCGCCGCCGTGCTCGGCGTGGGCGGCTGGGGCACGTGGCAGCTCGTCGACGCCTTCACCGGCGGCGGCACAGAGGCCTCGGCCGCCGGCAGCGGGACGGACTGCGCCCCCGAGACCAAGGCGAGCCCCTCGCCCAGCGCCGAGCCCCTGCCCGAACCGCGCGCGATCACGGTCAACGTGTTCAACGCCACCACCCGCAGCGGCCTGGCCAAGAAGACCGCCGACGAGCTGAAGAAGCGCGGCTTCAAGATCGGCGACGTGGGCAACGCGACCACGCAGTACGACAAGAAGGTCAAGGGCCCCGGCGTGCTGCTCGGCCCCGCCTCCGCCCTCGACACCTCGCTGCCGGTGCTCGGCACCCAGCTCCCGGGCGCCGAACGGCGTACCGAGGCGGCCCGCAAGGGCGCTGCCGTCGACCTCGTCATCGGTGACGGCTTCAAGGAGCTGGCGAAGAAGCCGGACGCCGACCGGGCCCTGACCAAGCTGGCCAGGCCCGAGCCGGCGCCGTCGTCGAAGAAGGGCTGCTGAACAGCTCAGGCAGAAGGACTGCCGAGCAGCTCAGGCGGAAGGGCTGCCGAACCGCTCCGGTCCAGTTCCCGGGACGGGACCTACTCGGCCGCCCCGTACATCCGGTCCCCGGCGTCTCCGAGACCCGGCACGATGTAGCCGTGCTCGTTCAGGCGCTCGTCGACCGACGCGGTCACGACCGTCACCGGGGTGCCCGCCAGCTCGCGCTCCATGACCTCGACGCCCTCCGGCGCGGCCAGCAGCACCACGGCGGTCACGTCGTCGGCGCCGCGCCGGATCAGCTCCTGGATCGCCGCGACCAGCGTGCCGCCGGTGGCGAGCATCGGGTCCAGCACGTAGACCTGACGGCCGGACAGGTCCTCCGGCATACGCGTGGCGTACGTGGAGGCCTGGAGCGTCTCCTCGTTGCGGATCATGCCGAGGAAGCCCACCTCGGCGGTCGGCAGCAGCCGGACCATGCCGTCCAGCATGCCGAGGCCGGCCCGCAGGATCGGCACCACCAGCGGACGCGGGTGGGACAGCTTGACGCCCGTGGTCGTGGCCACCGGCGTCCGGATGTCGACCTGTTCGGTGCGCACGTCGCGCGTGGCCTCGTAGGCGAGCAGGGTGACCAGCTCGTCGGCGAGACGGCGGAAGGTCGCGGAGTCGGTGCGCTGGTCGCGCAGCGCGGTGAGCTTGTGTGCGACCAGGGGGTGGTCGACGACGTGGAGACGCATGTCCACAACAGTAACCGGGCCCGCTGAGCCCGTCCGCACGGCGAGCCCGCCGCCCGCCCGTCACCCGTTCACCGGCGTCAAACCGTCCGTCCGGGGAAGGTGGGAAGGACGGACTGGGGGTGGTGAAGCTGATGCCCGACCGGGATTCCCGACACGCTCCGTCGTCGCGCGCACGGCCCGCGACGGACCCGGAGACCGACATGACCGACAAGAAGACCGGCAGGCCCGGCAGGCGGGGCAGGACTGCCCGGCCCGGCAAGGCTGCCCGGACCGACCAGACCGGGCAGGCCGACGCGCCGGGCGGGACGGGCGCGACCGGCGGGACGGGCGCGACCGGCGGGACGGACACGGCCGACGCGCCCCGCATGCTGGGCGGGACGACGAGCGAGACCGACGCCGAGCGCCGTCGGCGGCGCGCCCGGTTCCTGCGCGATCTGGCCGAGGCCCGGGAACTGCGCGACCGCGTCCAGCCGCGCCGCGTCAAGACGGCCCGGCTGCGGCACGCGATGCGCATGCGCACGTTCCGCTGGTAGGAAACGGGTGAGGAAACCCCCGGGGAAGATCACGAACCGCGCGGACGTTGCCGAGGTGACCGTGCGTGGAGCGGGGGAAAGCCGCGTACGATCCGCAGGTGGCGGCAACGAGCGTGCGATCAAAACTGCCGGACACAGGGAGCCGAAGACGTCCCCTGAACGCCTTGTTTCTGCCACGATTCCGTGTGGGTGGGGCTCGGACGAGCACTCCCCGCCCGCAACCTCCGCCGGGGGGACCCCCAACCGGCACGCCTAAGACCAGTGGGAGAGTCACGGTGTACTTCGCCGCACTGCTCGCGCGCACCGAAGACGGGTGGGAAGCGAGCGACACGGAGCTCGACGATGTGGAAACCCTGTCGGATCTGGCCGACCTGGCCCGTGAAGCCTCCCCTGACGAGGACACGGTGCTCGTGCTGATCGAGCAGGAGGACGCCTGGTTCGGCGTCGTCCGCGTGGACGGCGAGGAGGACCCTCGCATCTACGTCTCGGACGCCGCCGCCGCTGCCCGCAGCAGCTACGGCGAGATCCTGCTCACCGACGAGCTGCTCGGACGCGATCCCGACGACGGGGACGACCTGGACGCCCTCGACCTCGACGGCACCGAGGACGGTGATTCCGACGACGACGAGGCCGACGACGGCGACCCGGTCGCCGGAACCGGTGAGGCCGTGCCGCACGGCCCGGTCGGCGACGCCCAGATCCTGGACGACCTCGGCGTGAGCGAGAAGGAGCTGCGCTCGCTGGCGACGGACGCCGTCACGGAGATCGCCGAGGCCCTCGGCGCCTCGGAGACCCTGGAGACCGTCCGCTGACCGCTCGCACCAACCCGGGCCCACCGGACCGGCCGGACCGGCCGGGACAGCCGGACCGGCCGGGACAGCCGGACCGGCCGGGACAGCCGGACCGGCCGGATCCGGTACGGGACCCCTGGCGGTCCGCGATGCGACTCGCCCTGGACGAGGCAGCCGAGGCCGCCCGGGGCGGGGACGTCCCCGTCGGTGCCGTCGTACTGGCCCCGGACGGCACGACCGTGCTCGCGGCCGGGCACAACGAACGCGAGGCCGGCGGCGACCCGACGGCCCACGCGGAGGTCCTCGCCCTCCGGCGGGCCGCGGCCGCGCTCGGCCGGTGGCGGCTCGCCGGCTGCACGCTGGTGGTGACGCTGGAGCCCTGCACGATGTGCGCGGGCGCGATCCAGCAGTCCCGCGTCGACCGGCTCGTCTACGGCGCCCGCGACGACAAGGCCGGCGCGGTCGGCTCCCTCTGGGATCTCGTCCGCGACCGGCGGCTCAACCACCGGCCCGAGGTGATCGAGGGCGTGCTCGCCGAGGAGTGCTCCGGGCTGCTCACCGAGTTCTTCCGCGGTCGCTGACCGACGCCGGATACCGATTTCAAAGCACGCGGCACCTTGCTGTAAGGTCTCCCTCGGTAGCGTGTCCGAGCGGCCGAAGGAGCTCGCCTCGAAAGCGAGTGTGGCGCAAGTCACCGAGGGTTCAAATCCCTCCGCTACCGCTTGAGAAAGGCCCCGTCATCAGCGGGGCCTTTCGTGCGTTCCGCCCCTTCGTGAGATCGGTCCTTCGTGCGATCATGTGCGCTGCATGAGACACCAGTGACTGGGGAGGCCGCGATGGCGGTGAACGCGAAGAAGGTCGCCGTCTACGTCGTCGTGGTCTTCGCGCTGTACGTGATCGTCACGGACCCGGCCAAGGCCGCCGACTACGTCCAGATAGGGTTCCAGGGCATATCGGACGCCGCCCAGGCCCTCGGCGACTTCGCCACGTGGGTCGCCAACGGAGGAAAGTGATGATCCGCCACCTGGTCCTCTTCAAGCTCCACGAAGGCGTCGAGCGCGACGACCCGCGGGTCGTGAAGGGCGTCGAGGCCTTCCGGTCGCTCGAGGGGACGATCCCCGGGATCCGCTTCTGGGAGCTCGGCTGGAACGTCAGTGACCGTCCCATCGCGTACGACTTCGCCATCAACTCGGCCTTCGACGACGCGGACGCGCTGCGCCGGTACGTCGAGCATCCCGACCACCAGGCGGGTGTCGCGCTGTGGCGCGAGTTCGCCACCTGGGTGATCGCCGACTACGAGTTCTGAGCCGCTTGCTTCGAGCCCCCCGTCGTTCCGACGGGGGGCTCGTGCGTATCTATGCGATATTTCATCCCTCAACACGTAGTTATGGGGTGCTTGCACATAGTGCATATGTCTTGTGATGCTATGACCGCTTTTGATGAAAGAGCGCATGGATGGGTTGACGGATGACGAGGTGGAGTTGACCGTGCTGGCCAGTACCGCACCTCAGGCACCATCCTCGGAACCGGCTCCCCAGCGGAGCCGCGGCGCCGACACCCGCGCCCTCACGCAGGTCCTCTTCGCGCAGCTCAAGGAGCTCCAGCCGGGGACGCCGGAGCACGACCGGGTGCGCGGGGCGCTCATCGAGGCCAACCTCCCGCTCGTGCGCTACGCGGCCGCCCGGTTCCGCTCCCGCAACGAGCCGATGGAGGACGTCGTCCAGGTCGGCACCATCGGGCTCATCAACGCCATCGACCGCTTCGACCCGGACCGGGGCGTGCAGTTCCCGACGTTCGCGATGCCGACGGTGATCGGCGAGATCAAGCGCTACTTCCGCGACAACGTCCGTACGGTCCATGTGCCGCGCCGGCTCCACGAGCTGTGGGTGCAGGTCAACAGCGCGACCGAGGACCTCACGACCGCCTTCGGGCGCACCCCGACCACGGCCGAGATCGCCGAGCGGCTGCGCATCAGCGAGGACGAGGTGCTGTCCTGCATCGAGGCCGGGCGGTCGTATCACGCGACCTCTCTGGAGGCCGCACAGGAGGGCGACGGGCTGCCGGGACTGCTGGACCGGCTCGGCTACGAGGATCCCGCGCTGGACGGGGTGGAGCACCGGGATCTCGTACGGCATCTGCTCGTACAACTGCCCGAAAGGGAGCAGCGGATTCTGCTGCTGCGGTACTACAGCAATCTCACGCAGTCTCAGATCAGTGCGGAACTCGGCGTCTCGCAGATGCATGTCTCGCGGCTACTCGCGCGTAGCTTCCAGCGGTTGCGGTCCGCGAACCGGATCGACGCGTAGCCGCGAACCGGCGTGGCGGGTGACTTTGAACCGGGGTGGCGGGTGACTTTGAACCGGGTGGCGGGTGACCGTGGGCCCCCTCGACACATAACCGCAAACAGTTGCGAGTGATAACCGTGGCGAGCGAATCGCTCCTCAGGGCCGTTCCCGACAGTTGCGGGCCGAAAAGGCGTCAGACCCCTTGTTTGCAGGGCGGATTGGCGTCTCAGATGTCGACATGTCACTACAGCGTGTTGCCGACATGTGACATTCTGCGGGAAGCGCGTTTGCCGAGGCTTCGGCTCCGGTATTCAGGTGAAGGCTGCGTTCCTCAGACGGGAGCGTCCGCCGCGACCGTCCCGCGACCCAAAGGGGGTGGCATGTCCGCAGAACAGGGCAGCTCGAAGGTGCTCACGCTCGCGGAGAGCGACACAGCTCCCCATGCTCTCGACTCACTCGGCCCCATCGACGACGTTCCGGCCGAGCTCGCGACCGAGCCCGCGCCGGCGATTCCGGCCACGGGGGCCATCGACACCCGCACCCTGTCCCGCTCCCTGTTCCTGCGGCTCGCCGCGCTCGACGAGGACAGCCCCGAGCGTGCGTACGTCCGCGACACCCTGATCGAGCTCAACCTGCCGCTGGTGCGGTACGCGGCGGCGCGGTTCCGCTCCCGCAACGAGCCGATGGAGGACATCGTCCAGGTCGGCACGATCGGGCTGATCAAGGCGATCGACCGGTTCGACTGCGAACGAGGCGTCGAGTTCCCGACGTTCGCGATGCCAACCGTCGTGGGCGAGATCAAGCGGTTCTTCCGCGACACGTCGTGGTCGGTGCGGGTGCCGCGCCGGCTTCAGGAGCTGCGGCTGGCCCTGACGAAGGCCAGTGACGAGCTCTCGCAGAAGCTGGACCGCTCGCCGACGGTCACCGAACTCGCGTCCGTGCTCGGGGTGTCCGAGGAGGACGTCGTCGACGGGCTGGCGGTGGGGAACGCGTACACGGCGTCCTCGCTGGACTCCCCGGCGCCGGAGGACGACGGCGGCGAGGGCTCGCTGGCGGACCGCCTGGGGTACGAGGACACCGCGCTGGAGGGCGTGGAGTACCGCGAGTCCCTGAAGCCGCTGCTGGCCAAACTGCCGCCTCGCGAACGCCGGATCATCATGCTGCGGTTCTTCGCGAACATGACGCAGTCGCAGATCGGCGAGGAGGTCGGCATCTCACAGATGCACGTGTCCCGCCTGCTGACCAGGACCCTGGCACAGCTGAGGGAAGGCCTCATCTCGGACTGACCGCGCCGAACCCCGCGGGTGTGGCTCGCCTACCTGCGGGTGGCTCGCTGACCTGCGGGTGGTGGCTCGCTGACCCGCGGGTGATGGCTCGCCGACCCGCCGGGGTGGTGGGCCGCTCATCCGCAGGTCATGGACGCCCTACCCACCGCAGGTGGTCCGCCGACCCGCGGGTGATGGCTCGCCGACCCGCCGGGGTGGTGGGCCGCTCATCCGCAGGTCGTGGACGCCCTACCCGCCGGTGGTAGCTGCGCCTGCGCCGTGTTGTGGGTCGGGGCCGCGCCGGGGGGTGTCCGTCCTCGGAACGGCGCGATGGGGTGGGTGACCGACTGACGGTCCGTTGACGCGCCAACCGCTGCGGGCGGACACCCCCCGACACGTCCCCTTCTCGCCGTACGCGGGTGCGGCTGCACCTCGGCTGAGCCGCGGGCGCCGCCCACTCAGCTGCCGCAGACCGTCGCCGGAGGGTGCGGGCGCGTGGTGACATCGTCCAGCCGCGTGGCTCCGCAGTCCGCCGCCCCGCGTGCAGGGGCGCGGTGGTTCCGCACGGCTGCACGCCGCCGCTGCGAGTGCGGCGCGTAGGGGTCTCACCCAGCCGCAGGGCTGACACCGGCCGCCGCTGCGGGCAATCGTGCTGCACCCCACAGCGCCGGGTTGCGCAGCGCCCCGGCCCCGGCAACGGCGCCGGGCAACCGGACAGTGCCGAGTCGCGCAACGCCCCGGCCCCCACACCGACGCCGAGTTCAGGAAACCCGGCGCACCGTCAACGTCACCCCAGCGCCAGCCAAGCCACCGCCGCGACCACCGCGACGGCGACGACGACGCCGAGGATGAGACCGATACGCGGCCCGCCACTCGTCGGCGCGGCCTGCCGCCCCTGCGGCGCCTCGTCGACGAACGCGCGGAACATCTGGGTGCTGCCGGCGGGGTCGTGGTTGCCCTGGGGAGCCTGGTTGGTAGCCATGGCCCGAGACCCTAGCGAAAACGCCGGGGCTCCCCAAGTGGGGGTTGGCCTTCCGTTTGGTCTCGCCCGACCCCTGCCACCAGCGTCACCACCAGCACATTTACTACCGCAATACTTGCCTTTGCCAACTTTTTATGCCGCATTCACCTTCTTTATTTGCCTTCAGCAACCAACCACTCCTACGGTTGCCCTAAGCAACGAAAGCGGGAGGTGTCATGGCCGAGAGGGCGCAGTACGAAGAGCTGGTCCGCCAGTTCAGTGCCTTCGGCGCCGTGAAGCGGGAGCTCGGCCGGATCATGCCGGCCGACTGCACCGGCGGCTCGGCGGCCGTTCTGACACTGCTGGGCCGCCACGGCGACATGCGCATGAGCAAGCTCGCCGAGCTGCTCGCGGTGGACATGTCGGTCACCAGCCGCCATGTCGCGCACGTCGTGGCCCGGGGCTGGATCGAACGCTCCCCCGACCCCGCGGACAAGCGCTCCCGCATCCTGCGCCTCACGCCCGCGGGCCACGCACAGCTCGACGAGCTGTCCCGGCGGACCACCGAGGTCCTCGCCGAGCGCCTGAGCGACTGGACGGACGAGGACGTCGGCCGGCTCACGGATCTGATGGCGCGCCTCAGGGAGAGCTTCGACTGCCGGCCCACGCCCCGGGCGGCACCACCCGCTGTCGTACCGACCACCCGTACACCCGCAAGCACGTAAGAAAAGGAAGCCCATGGCAACGACCACACCAGCCGGTGTGCGGGCTCATGCCAAGCACGGGGGAGGCTCCCACGGCTCCTCCGGCGGCGGCGCTCCGATGACGCACCGGCAGATCATGGAGGCCCTCACCGGCCTCCTGCTCGGCATGTTCGTCGCGATCCTGTCGTCGACGATCGTCTCCAACGCCCTGCCCCGGATCATCGGCGACCTCGGCGGCGGCCAGAGCGCCTACACCTGGGTCGTGACCGCGTCCCTGCTGACGATGACCGCGTCCACACCGCTGTGGGGCAAGCTCGCCGACCTGTTCTCCAAGAAACTGCTGATCCAGGTCGCACTCGTCGTGTTCGTCCTGGGGTCGGCGGCGGCCGGCATGTCCCAGAACCCGGGCATGCTCATCGGGTTCCGCGCGGTCCAGGGCATCGGCATGGGCGGTCTGTCCGCGCTGGCCCAGATCATCATGGCGGCGATGATCTCGCCGCGTGAGCGCGGCCGTTACAACGGCTACCTCGGCGCCACCTTCGCCACCGCCATGGTCGGCGGCCCGCTGGTCGGAGGTGTCATCACCGACACCGACTGGCTCGGCTGGCGCTGGTGCTTCTACGTCGGCGTGCCCTTCGCCGTGATCGCACTGATCGTGCTGCAGAAGACCCTGCACCTGCCCGTGGTGAAGCGGAAGGTCAAGGTCGACTGGGCCGGCGCCTTCTTCATCACCGCGGCCGTCTGCCTGCTGCTGGTCTGGGTGACCTTCGCCGGCGACAAGTACGACTGGGTGTCGTGGCAGACGTACGCGATGGTCGGCGGCTCGGTCGTGCTGCTGGCGCTGTTCGTGCTGGTCGAGGCGAAGGCGAGCGAGCCGATCATCCCGTTGCGGCTGTTCCGCAACCGCACGATCACCCTGGCCTCCGTGGCCTCGCTGTTCGTCGGTGTCGCGATGTTCTCGGGGACCGTGTTCTTCAGCCAGTACTTCCAGCTGGCGCGGGACAAGTCGCCGACGATGTCCGGCGTCATGACCATCCCGATGATCGCGGGCCTGTTCGTCTCCTCCACCGTCTCCGGCCAGGTCATCACCCGGACCGGACGCTGGAAGGGCTGGCTGCTCGGCGGCGGTGTGCTGGTGACGGCCGGACTCGGGCTGCTGGGCACGATCCGGTACGACACCGAGTACTGGCACATAGCGATCTTCATGGCGCTGATGGGCCTCGGCATCGGCATGATGATGCAGAACCTGGTGCTCTGCACGCAGAACCAGGTGGAGCCGCGTGACCTGGGCGCCGCCAGCTCCACGGTGACCTTCTTCCGGTCCCTGGGCGGTGCCGTGGGCGTCTCAGCGCTCGGCGCGGTCCTGGGCAACAAGATCACCGACTACGTCAAGGACGGCCTCGCCGACCTCGGTTCCAAGGGTGCGGCCCTCGGCCACGCCGGCACCGGCGGTGGCGGCATCCCCGACCTGAATGCGATGCCCGCGCCGATCCGCACCGTCGTGGAGAGCGCCTACGGCCACGGTGTCGCGGACGTGTTCCTCTACTCGGCCCCGCTGGCCCTGCTCGCGCTGCTGGTGTCGCTGTTCATCAAGGAGGTCCCCCTGAAGACGAAGGGTGGGCTGGCTCAGGCGGCGGACACCGACGCCCGTGCGGAGGCTCCCGCCGAGGCGGGCGCCGAGGCTCCCGCCGCGGAGAAGGCCGTGCCGAGCTGGGCCGTGGCGGACACCGAGGCCGCCGACGGCACCGGACCCGAGGGCACGCAGCGGCTCGCCGCCGTCGCCACGGCGGCCCGGACCGAGGAGCCCGCGTCCGGTGGGGGTGGTGTGCCGGTCCGCGGCTTCGTCCGCGGCAACGAGAGCGCGCCCGTGCCGCGGGCCGCCGTCACGCTGATCTCGCTGGCCGGGCGTCAGCTGGGCCGGTCCGTGGCACAGGCCGACGGTTCGTACGCGGTGGACGCCCCGGGCTCCGGCTCGTACGTGCTGATCGCGTCCGCCGACGGCTACCAGCCACAGGCGTCCACGGTCGTGGTGAACGGCGAGCCGGTCGCCTACGACATCCTGCTCAGCGGCACCAGCGGGCTGACCGGCCTGGTGCGGGCCGCCGAGAGCGGGCAGCCGGTCAGGGACGCGATGGTGATCGTGACCGACGTGCGCGGGGATCTGCTGGCCACCCAGGCCACCGGTGAGCAGGGCGAGTTCTCCTTCGCCGAGCTGGTGCCGGGTGCGGTGACCGTCGCGGTGAACGCCACCGGGTACCGGCCGCGCGCCCTGCCCGTCGAGGTGGGCGGCACCGGGGTCACCCGGGTCGAGATCGACCTGGACTCGGGCGCCCGTGTCCAGGGTGTCGTCCGCGCCCCGCACGGCCCGCTGGCCGACGCCCGGGTGACGCTGGTCGACCAGGCGGGCAACGTCGTCGGCTCGGCCACGACCGGCACGGACGGGGCGTACGCCTTCACCGACCTGGACGGCGGCGAGTACACCGTCATCGCCACGGGCTACCCGCCGGTGGCCACCGCCCTGACGGTCACGGGCCGCGGCACCGACGCCCACGACATCGAACTCGCCCACCCCGGCGAGTAGGACAAGCCCCGGCCCGTGGCGGTGGGCGCGCTCCGAGCGGAGGCGCGCCCCTGCCACGGGCCGGTTTCATTTCGAGTTTCTGTTTTAGGGGAGTTAGCTGAGATGGGACTGACCGCGAGGATCCGTACCCGGGACGGTTGGGCCGTGTCGCACGCGGTCGTCACCGTGGCCGACATGACCGGTGCCCAGGCGCTGCGTGCCGAGGCGGACTCGGAGGGCGCCGTGCGGGACGCGACGCCGCTTCAGCCGGGGGCGTACACCGTCATCGTCACCGCCGTCGGATACGCGCCCGCGGCCTCCAGCGTGATCGTCACGGGTGGGGGCACCTCCCGCTCGAGCGAAGCCGAGAGTGGGGGAGGCCGGGCGGAGGTCGGCACGGTGACGCTGGCGCGGCAGGGCGGTACCGAGCTGCCGCCGCCGGGGCGGTGGACCGTCGACCCGGTGCACTCCAGCGTGGCCGCCGTGGCACAGCACCTGGGCATCTCCAGCGTGCACGGCCGGTTCACGGAGTTCTCCGGCTCGATCGAGATCGCCCCGGACGACGTCACCAAGTCCCGTGTGGAGGCGGTGATCCGGGCCGCGTCCATCGACACCGGCAACGGCATGCGCGACGGGCACCTGAAGTCGCCGGACTTCCTGGACGTCGAGCGGTTCCCCGAGATCACCTATCGGTCCACGGGACTGACGGCGACCGGGTCCGACCGGTGGACGGTCCACGGCGAGCTGGGCATGCACGGGGTCGTACGGCCGGTCGACCTGGACCTGGCCTACCTCGGCACCGGCCCGGACCCGTGGGGCGGCACCCGGGCGGCGTTCCGTGCCACGACCGAACTGCACCGCGAGGACTTCGCGATGAACTACAACCAGGTCCTCCAGGCGGGCATCGCCGCCATCGGCACGACGCTCAGGGTGGAGCTGGACATCCAGGCCGTGCAGGGCGAGTCACTTCCGTCTGTCTGAGGCGGGGCTGGAGACCTTCGCCACCAACTGGCCGCAGAGGTCCCGTAGTTTGACGTTCCGGTGCTGCGAGGCGCGGCGCAGCCGCTCCAGCGCGTCACGTGCGTTGATCCGCTCCTGGGCCATGAGGATGCCGATCGCCTGGTCGATGACGCTGCGGGAGAGCAGCGCGGTGCGCACGTCGGCCACCGACTGGCGGCGGCGCTCGATGCGCAGCGCCACGTTGATCGCGTCCCCCGCCCGTGCGGCGAAGGTACGGGCCGCGTCCCGGCCCGGGTCCAGCACTCCGGGCCGCACGCCGTAGAGGTTGATCGCGGCGCCCGTCTCGCCCTCGACGGCGACCGGCACGGCCAGCACGCAGTGGACGCCCGCGGAGAGCGCGTACGGCGTGTACGCCGGCCAGCGGGACTCCGCGGCCAGGTCGGGCGCGTACTGTTCGGCGCCGGTCTCGGCGGCGTCGACGCAGGGGCCCGAGCCGTTCTCGTACTGACGCTGGTCCAGGCCGCTGGGCAGGCCGTCGCTGCCGGCCAGCGTGAGCAGCCGGCCGCCGCGGCTCACCGTGATGCTGCACGCGGCGGCGCCGGGCACCTCCTGCACCGCACGGTCGGTCAGATCGCGCAGCAGGGTGTCGAGACCGCTGCTGCGCACCATCGCCTGGTCCAGCGTGTCGGACGTCTCGGAGCTCATGAACGTACGTGTATCCCGTCGGCGCCCCTTAACGCCCCCGCCCTAACTCACAGCGACTCATGTGGAGTTGTGAGCACCGACGATCCGGCGGGCCAGATCGCGCAGTTTCACGTTCTCCCGCTGGGAGGCCCGCACCAGGCTCTCGAAGGCCGCTGCCGCGTCGATGGCCTGGCGCTCCATGAGGATGCCGGTGGCCTGGCCGATCAGGTCCCGCGTGTGCATGGCCTCGGTGAGCTGCTCGCGCACGGTGGCGGACTCCAGGGCGATGCTGACGTGCGTGGTGAACAGCCGGCCGATGCGCGTCGCGTCCTCGTCGAAGGCGCCCGGTTTGCGCGCGTAGGCCGTGAGCACGGTCAGCCGGCGGCGGTCGGCGCGCAGCCGCAGCGACAGCGCCGAGCGCAGTCCCAGGGCCGACAGCACATCCCAGCCGTCGTCCTCGCTGTCCGTTATCCGCGCCACCGGGCTGTGCCACAACTGGTCCCAGTGCCTGTGCGGTTCCCGGCCGCCGTGCCGGGCCCCCGCGGAGCGCACGACGTCGTCGGTCCAGGCGAGCATACGGAACTTGTTGCCGCGCTCGATCTCGGAGATGCCGGCGTGCTCGGCCCCGGGCATGAGGTGCACCGCCAGCCGGACCGCCGTGCGCAGCGTGTTGTGCCGTGTGGGGGTCTCGTGCAGCTGCTGAGAAGCCACCGTCAGGGCCTCGGCCAGCTCGAAGCCGACCTCGAAACGGGGCAAATCAGGAAACTCGGACGCAGCCACCACGAACCTCTTCGGCATGCACGACCATGGCCGTGCGCAGGAGAGCTCCGCAGCACATTCCCGACTGCGAGCACAGGACGAACAGCACTCTAGCTGCTCGGTTGCGTCAAGGTGACGTCCGGCCGACGGCCGCCACAGGCGCTTCCGCAGCCGCGCTCCGGCATGGTGGAATGGCCCCACGGGTCAGGAAGCGGCCTTACCGGAATCCGGACGAACGTCTGCCAGGTGAGTGCTGTGACTTTCCTCCCGAATCCCACCGAACCGCGTGACCTGCCCGGCCGCGTCCACCTCACCATGCCCGCGGAGATCGACTTCTGCAACGCGGAGCAGCTCCTTCCGCTCATCGTGTCCGAGGCTCAGGCCCGTGGTGACCGGCTGGAGGTACTCGTCCTCGACCTCACCACGACCTGCTTCATGGACTCCCAGGGCATCCGCCTCATCAACGACATCCGCCACCGGCTGCCCCCCGGGGCCCGGATGCGCGTGGTGGCCCGGCCGGAGGGTGTGGCGAGCCGCGTACTGGAACTGACCGGCCTGCGCCGGGACGTGCCCGTGTACGACAACGTCGCCGAGGCCATGGCGTCGTAGGCTGCCCGGCATGGCACCGAACATCGCTACGAACACCCGCGTCTCCCTCGACGAGCTGCTCGACTTCGTACGACCCCGGCACCACGCCATCCTGCTGACCCGGCGTGCCGACGGCGGCCCCCAGGGCTCGCCGCTGACCTGCGGCGTCGACGACTCCGGCCGGATCGTGGTCTCGACGTACCCGGAGCGGGCCAAGACCCGCAACGCCAAGCGGGACCCCCGGGTGAGCCTGATCGTCCTCAGCGACGACTGGAACGGCCCCTGGGTCCAGATCGACGGCACGGCCGAGGTCATCGACCCGCCCGACTCCGTCGAGCCGCTCGTGGAGTACTACCGGAACATCGCCGGGGAGCACCCCGACTGGGACGAGTACCGCGCGGCGATGCTCAAGCAGGGCAAGTCGATCATCCGCGTCACACCGGAGCGGTGGGGGCCGGTGGCGACCGGCGGGTTCCCGGCACGGCTTGCCGAGGGGGAGTAGCCGACCGGAGTGGCCGGCCCTCCCGCTCAGGCCCCTGACTCCCGGGCGACCATCGCCTCGATGCCCGCGACCAGCAGTTCCAGCGCGAACTCGAAGTCGCGCTCCAGCATCTCGGCGACCGTCTCGCCACCGCGCGCCGCCATGATCTCCTGGGACTCCTGGATGACGTCGGCGGCCTGCGGGGCCGCGGTCACCGTGCTCAGGGCCTGCTGGAAGTACTCGTCCACGGTCATGCCGCCGGCCTTGGCACGGGCGGAGAGGTGGCCCTCCAGCGTGCCGTAGCCGTAGACGAACTGGAAGACGGCCGAGATCGTGCTCGTCAGGCGCTTCGCGGGCAGCCCGGTCCTGCGGACGACGCGCTGTACGGCCCGGGAGAAGGCCAGACTGTTGGGGCCGATGTTGAGGAAGACGCCGACCAGCGCGGACACCCAGGGGTGACGCACCAGCAGCGTCCGGTACTCCCGGGCCAGCGCCCGCACCTGGTCCCGCCAGTCCTCGTCGGCGTCCGGATCCGGCAGCCGCATCTCGCCCATGACCTCGTCCAGGGCGAGTTCGAGGAGGTCGTCCTTGGTGTCGACGTACCAGTAGACGGACATCGCGGTGACGCTCAGCTCACCTGCCAGCCGCCGCATCGAGAACTTGGCCAGCCCCTCGGCGTCCAGCAGCCGGACGGTGACCTCGATGATGCGCGCGCGGTCCAGCCCCGAGGGCTGCCCGCCGCCGCGCCGCCGGTGCGCTGTGCTTTCCAGCCAGACGCTGGTCCGCGCGGCCTTCTCGGCTGCCTTCGCCATGGCGCACCTTCCTCGACTTGCTGATGCCGATCATGCTAGGCGCCCCGCAAGGGGTGCGGGGCTGTGTCGACTTGAGGCTCCGCCGCGTGGGCGCGATCAACCACAGCGAACCCGCACCCGCACGACGACCGCACGCCCCGAGCTCTCAGGCGGATTCTGCCCGCTCAGCCCGCCGCAACAACGCCGCCGCGACCAACCCCCCGGACAGCACAGACACAGCCCCCACCAACTGACTCGTCTCCAACCCGGAGGCGAACGCGTCAGCGATCCGTGCCTTCTCCTCAGCACCGCCAGCCGCCGCAAGCGCCGCCGGCAAGGAGGCCGCGGACACGGCGACCAGCGACGCGAACCGCGAGTTGAGCACCGCACCGAGGACGGCAACGCCCAGCCCGTTGCCGAACTCCGCGAGCGTCCCGTTGATCCCCGCTCCCACACCCGCCTTCTCCGGCGGTATCGCACTCATGATCGCGTTGGCCATGGCCGGCATGGACAACGCCACACCCGCACCCATCACGACCAGGCCGAGCAGCATCCCGCCGTACCCGTGCCCGCCGAGCAGCGCGATCGCCGCCAGTCCGGCCGACACCAGGGTCATGCCGAGTGCGATGGCCGCCGGCGTGCCGACCTTGAGCACCAGCTTCGCTCCGAGCCCGGTGAAGTTGAGCGCGACCACGGTCAATGCCAGCGGTGCCGTCCGCAGACCCGCGTCCAACGGCTCGTAGCCGAGCACGAACTGGAGGTGCTGGGTGAGCAGGAACAGCGAGCCCGTCATGCCGAACGCCACGAGGATCGCGCCCGCGACCGCGCCCACGAACTTCTGGTTGCGGAAGAAGTGCATGTCGAGCATGGGGTGCTCGATCCGCAGCTCCCACGTCACGAACAGGCCGAGAACGACCATGCCGATCAGCGCGGAGACCAGCACCTGACCGGACGTCCAGCCGTGCTCGGGGCCGGTGATGATCGCGTACACGACGCCCGTCATGCCGATGGTCGACAGCAGCGCGCCGACCAGGTCGGGACGGTCGCCCGCCTTGTGCTTGGACTCCGGTACGAGCGCGGCGACCGCGACCAGGCCGAGCACGGCGACGGGGATGTTGATCAGGAAGATCGCGCCCCACCAGAAGTGGTTCAGCATCACTCCGCCGATCAGCGGCCCGGCCGCGAAACCGAGCGAACTGACCGTGGACCACAGCGCGATGGCCTTGACGCGCTCCTCGTCGTCGAAGATCTGCACGACGACGGCGAGGATCGTGGTCATCAGCAGCGCGCCGCCGACGCCCATACCGGCGCGGGCCGCGATCAGCTGGGCCGGGCTCTGGGACAGGCCGGCCACCAGCGAGCCCACACCGAAGATCGCCAGGCCCGACATCAGCAGCAGCTTGCGGCCGTAGCGGTCGGCGGCGTTGCCCGCCGTGAGCAGCAGACCGGACTGCACCAGTGAGTAGGCGTTCATCATCCACTGGACGTCGGCGGTCGTCGCGTCCATCTCGCGGGTGAGCGAGGGGATCGCCACGTTCAGGATCGTGTTGTCGAGCAGGACGGTGAGCTGCGCGAGGCAGATGACACCGAGGATCAGCCAGCGCTGGGGGTGGCCGCCGTGCGCCGTCTGCGGCGGGGCCTCTTCCTGTGGGGACGTCGTCATGCTGTACACCGTAGAATAGCTCCCATACGGCGTACAACCGAGTAATCGTGCCCACGGAGAAGGGCGGTGGCTCCCGGCCACCGCCCTTCTCCCGGTCAGGGAACGGTCAGCTGCTCGCCTTCTGTGTGAGGTCGTAGAAAGTGGCCGAACCGGCCGTGACCTTCTTGAAGTTGGCTTCGACCCAGGTGGTGATCTGGGAGGACGTGCCGTCGCTGCTGCCACCCATGCCGCCGCCCGCGCCGGAGGCGATGAAGTAGTGGATCTTTCCCTCCTCCACGTACGTCTTGAACTGCGCGAGCGTCGGGGACGGGTCCGTGCCGTTGAAGCCGCCGATGGCCATCACCGGTTCGCCGGTGGACAGCTGGTAACTCGCGGCGTTCTGGGCGCCGAGGGCCGCCGCGGCCCAGGTGTACTGGTCGGCGTCGGTCTCCAGCAGCTTCTTGGCCTCGGAGCCGACACTGGCGCCGTTGAGCAGACCTCCCATGCCGCCACCGCCGCCCATGCGGCCGTCGTCGCCGGTCCGGCCGCCGGGGGTGGTGTTCTGGCCCTGCTGGTTCTGGCCCCCGCCCGGGAAACCGCCGCCGGGGAAGCCGTTGCCCTGCCCGCCCTGGGCATTGCCGTTGCCGTTGCCGTTCTGCTGGTTCGGGCCGCCGCCCGGGAAACCGCCATCGCCGGGGGCGCCACCGCCACCCGGCCCACCGCGACCGCCCGCGACCGCCGGACCCGCGGTGACGATCGAGCCCGTGTGCCCCTCGTTCACCGTGGTGAGCGTGTACGCCGCCGGACCTGCCAGCGCGGCGAGCAGGCCCAGTCCGGCCGCTCCCAGGGCCAGTCGGCGCCCCAGCCGGCCGGCGAAGATCAGACCGAGGGCCGCCGTCAGGCCGCCGACCAGGACGAACCACTTCAGCCAGGGCAGGTAGTCGGAGGAGCGGTTGAGCAGGACGTAGCCCCAGGCCGCGGTGGTCGTCATCGCGGCAGCCAGGGTCAGCGACGCCCACGCCTTGTCGCGCTTGTCCCAGAGCAGCGCCGAGCCCATGCCGATCAGCGGCGCGATGTAGGGGGCGAGCGCGACCGTGTAGTACTCGTGGAAGATGCCCTGCATGTAGCTGAAGACCAGCATGGTCGTGATCAGCGCGCCGCCCCAGACCAGGAACGAACCGTGCGTCGCCGACGTACGCCCCGCCATGGGGGTCCCCCCGCTCGAGCGAAGTCGAGAGTGGGGGAGCGTGGCCACCAGGCCCGCCACGAGCAGGATCAGCGCGGCCGGGATCAGCCAGGAGATCTGGCCGCCGATGCTGGAGCTGAACAGGCGGTCCCAGCCGGTCTCGCCCCAAGCGCCACCGCCGTTGCCGCCACCGACGCTGCCGGTCTCGTCGCCGTTCAGGCGGCCCAGGCCGTTGTAGCCGAAGGTCAGTTCCAGGAAGCTGTTGTTCTGCGAGCCGCCGATGTACGGGCGGGAGGACGCGGGCCAGAGTTCGACGATCGCGACCCACCAGCCGCCCGAGGCGACCAACGCGACCGTGGCAAGGGCCAGTTGCCCGAAGCGCTTCTTCACCGACACCGGTGCGCACACCGCGTACACGAGGGCCAGCGGCGGCAGGATCAGGAACGCCTGGAGTGTCTTGGCGAGGAACGCGAAGCCGATGGCCACACCCGCCCACACCAGCCACTTCGTACGGCCGTCCTCCAGAGCCCGGATGACGAAGTAGCAGGCCACGGCCATCAGCAGGGCCAGCATCGCGTCCGGGTTGTTGAAGCGGAACATCAGCGCCGCGACGGGCGTGAGCGCGAGCACCGCGCCCGCGATCAGACCGGCCGCGGGGCTGAACCGGCGGCGTACGGCCGCGTACACGACGGCCACCGTGCCGACGCCCATGAGGACCTCGGGCACGAGGATCGCCCACGAGCTGAGGCCGAACAGCCGCACGGACAGGGCCATCGGCCACAGGGCGGCCGGGGGCTTGTCGACGGTGATGGCGTTGGCGGCGTCCAGCGAGCCGAAGAACAAGGCCTTCCAGGACTGGCTGCCCGCCTGAACGGCCGCCGAGTAGAAGGAGTTGGCGTAGCCGGAGGCGCTCAGGTTGTAGAGGTAGAGCACCGCGGTCGCCAGCAGCAGGGCGAGGAAGGCCGGGCGGGCCCAGCGGGGGTCCTCGGGCCGGCCGCGCCACAGCCGCTGCGGCAGGGGCCGCTCGGGTTCACCGGCGTCGGGGGCCGGTGCTGCTGCCGCCGGTGCCGGGGGGCGGGTCCGGGTTCCGGGACTCGTGTCTCTGTCGGTGATCTGCTGGTCGTAGTGGACGGTCATCGGAAGTCCCTCGCATCGGTGTCGTGGGGGCGCACCGGCAGCAGCTGCACGGTGGCGTCCCTCCAGGTGCCGTCCGCGGCTTCACCGGCGCGGAACTGGTCGGTGTGGTACGAGGCGACCACCGTCGTCTCGCTGTCGTGCCGGTCCGGGAACACCCACGCCCGGAAGAGCAGGAAGCGCAGCACGGTCGCCGCGAGGTTGGCGGCGATGAGCACCGCCAGTTCGGTGGAGTGCGCCGGCTCGGACGTGGCCGCGCCCAGCGCGGCGAGCGAGCCGCTGGTCAGGGCGAGCCCGATGCCGAAGACGACCAGGCCCTGTGCCTGGTGCCGTACGGCCCCGCCGCGCCCGCGCACCCCGAAGGTGAGCCGCCGGTTCGCGGCGGTGTTGGCGATCGCCGAGACCAGCAGGGCGAGGGCGTTGGCGACCTGGGAACCGGTGAAAACCCGGAAGCCGCTGTAGAGGAGCAGGTAGAAGAGGGTGGACAGACCGCCGACGACGCAGAAGCCGACCAACTGGCGGGCCAGGCCCCGCGGTACGTCCTTGATCTCACGGTCGCGCGGGTCGTCGCCGAACGGCCGGGTGAGCCGGTCCAGCGGCAGCGCCCCGGTGGCCAGGGCCCTGCCCACCCGCCACACCCCCTTGAGGTCGTCGGTCGCGGTCCTGACGATGTGCACGGTCGAGTCCGGGTCGTCGACCCAGTCGACCGGCACCTCGTGGATACGCAGCCCCGCGCGCTCGGCGAGCACCAGCATCTCGGTGTCGAAGAACCAGCCGGTGTCCTCGATCAGGGGCAGCAGCACCTGCGCCACGTCACGGCGGATCGCCTTGAACCCGCACTGGGCGTCCGAGAAGCGGGCCTGGAGCGAGCCGCGCAGGATGAGGTTGTAGGCCCGGCTGATGAACTCCCGCTTGGGGCCGCGCACCACACGCGAGCTATGGGCCAGCCGGGAGCCGATCGCGAGGTCCGAGTGGCCGGAGATCAGCGGCGCCACCAGCGGGAGCAGGGCGTTGAGGTCGGTGGACAGGTCCACGTCCATGTAGGCGAGGACGGGGGACTCCGAGGCCGACCAGACGGCCCGCAGGGCGCGGCCGCGGCCCTTCTGCTCCAGGCGGAAGGTGGCGACCTCGGGGATCTCCGCCGCCAGCCGCGCCGACACCTGCGGGGTGGTGTCCGTGGAGGCGTTGTCCGCGATCGTGATGCGGAACGCGTACGGGAAGGTGCGGGCGAGGTGCTCGTGCAGTCTGCGCACGCACGGCTGGAGGTCCCTCTCCTCGTTGTAGACGGGGATCACTACGTCCAGGACAGGCGTACCGGCTGGTGCGGCCGGGAGGTGCTCCCGCGCCGGCAGGGTGCCGGGAGAAGAATCGGTTCGCATGGAACCGACTTTCGTCAGGCGCCCTGTTGTGCCCATGTGGTGACGCTGTGGCGTGCCTGTGAGTGCTGTCGCCGGCTCATGTCCGGCTGCGGCAGGGCCGGCAGCGCGGGCAGGCGCACCGTGAACACGGTCCGCCCGGGCGCGCTGTCGACGGTCACGGCACCGCCGTGCGCGGTCGCGACGGCCCGCACGATGGCGAGGCCGAGACCGGTCGAGCCGGTGGCGCGGGTCCGCGCGGAGTCACCGCGCGCGAACCGTTCGAAGACGTGCGGGAGCAACTCGGCCGGAATGCCCTGCCCGTTGTCCTCGACGTCCACGCACAGCCAGGGGCCGCGCCGCTGGACGCGGGCGGTGACGGTCGTACCGGGCGGGGTGTGGTTGCGGGCGTTGCCGAGCAGGTTGACCAGGACCTGCTGGAGCCGGGCCGCGTCCGCCGACACGAGCGCGGGCTCGTCGGGCAGGTCGAGCCGCCAGTTGTGGTCCTGGCCGGCCGCACGGGCGTCGCTGACGGTGTCCACGACGAGCGGTACGAGGTCGGTCTGCTCGAACTGCAGCGGCCGCCCGGCGTCCAGCCGGGCGAGCAGCAGCAGATCCTCAACGAGCAGGGTCATGCGCCCGGCCTCGGACTCGATCCGCCCGAGGGCGTGCCGGGTGTCGGCCCCGACCTCCTCTCTGCCCCGCCTGGTCAGCTCGGCGTACCCGCGGATGGAGGCGAGCGGGGTCCGCAGCTCGTGACTGGCGTCGGCGACGAACTGCCTGACCCGCGTCTCGCTCCGCTGCCGTGCGTGCAGCGCGCCGTGGACGTGGTCGAGCATCCGGTTGAGCGCGGCTCCGACCTGCCCGACCTCGGTGTGCGGGTCGGTCTCGGAGTCGGGCACACGCTCGCTGAGGTTCACCTCGCCGGTGTGCAGGGGGAGTTCGGAGACCCGGGTGGCGGTGGCGGCTACGCGGCGGAGGGGGCGGGTGGCTACGCCGACCAGTACGGAACCGGCCAGCCCTGCGGCGGCCAGTCCGGCTGCGGTGACGCTGATCTCGACCAGGATGAGGGTGTTGATCGTGTTGGTGACGTCCGTGGTGGGGATGGCGACGTAGTAGCTGCCCTTGTCGCCTGACTTGTACTCGACCTGGTACTCGCCGAGACCCGGGAGGTCGACCGTCTCGACCGTCCCCTTGACCTGCGGAACGGCGGCGAGCGCGGCGATCTGGGCGGAGGTGAGCGACTTCGCCGTCATCTGGAAGTTGTCCTCGGACTTCTCGCCGCGTGCGGAGTCCGTGATCTGCCCGCCCTCGATCCTGGCCGCGACCGTCCCGCTCGGCTGCGGGCCCATGGTCACGAACTCGCGGAGGCTGATCTGCTTCTTCTGCGCGGGTGCGTCGGCCCTGTCGGCCCCGTTCCTGCCGGGCATCTTCGGAGGGCTCAGCGCGGCCCGGGACGCGACCTCGTCGAGCTGCCCGTTCAACTGCTCGTACAGATGCGACCTGAGGGCGAGCGTCGTCACCGTTCCGATCACCGCACACACCACGGCAATCAGCACCACGGACGCGACGACGAGCCGCGTCCGCAGCGTGCGCGGCTTGCCCGCTCGCGACAGCTTGCCCGCCCTCTGCCGCGTACTCGGCCGTCGCCGCCCGCTCACGAGACCGCGGGCTTGATCAGGTAACCGGCACCACGCCGAGTGTGGATCATCGGCTCGCGCCCGGCGTCGATCTTCCGCCGCAGATACGAGATGTACAGCTCGACGACGTTGGCCTGCCCGCCGAAGTCGTACGACCACACGCGGTCCAGGATCTGCGCCTTGCTGAGCACGCGCTGCGGATTGCGCATCAGGAACCGCAGCAGCTCGAACTCGGTCGCGGTCAGGTGGATGTTCTCACCGCCGCGGGTGACTTCATGGCTGTCCTCGTCGAGGGTGAGGTCGCCGACAACCAGCGTGGATTCGGAGCGCCGGTCGGCGGCACCGGACCGCCGTATCAGCCCGCGCAGCCGCGCGACGACCTCTTCGAGGCTGAACGGCTTGGTGACGTAGTCGTCCCCACCTGCCGTCAGCCCGGCGATCCGGTCCTCCACGGCGTCCTTGGCGGTGAGGAAGAGGACCGGCACGTCCGGCAGTTCACGGCGCAGCCGCCCGAGCACGGCCAGCCCGTCCATGTCGGGCAGCATCATGTCCAGGACGACGGCGTCGGGCCGGAAGTCACGAGCGGTCTGGATGGCACCCGTGCCGTCACCGGCACTCCGGATCTGCCATCCCTCGTAGCGCAGGGCCATGGACAGCAGCTCGGTGATCGACATCTCGTCGTCCACCACAAGCACTCGGACGGGGCTCCCGTCCGGCCTCAGCAGTTCGGTGCGCCCCTGGGGCGAGGTCGTGGTCATGGTGCACACGATCTCGGGGTGCTCTGAGAACGCCCTTTCGAGAGCCTGTGATTTCCCTGAGAAACACACAGGCGCTTCTCAGGGATTGCCTGGGAATGCCGGCGAGCGGGGTTCATCAGCTGGCGGCGCTCATCAGCTGGGCGGCGCTCATCTTGGCGGCGCGGGTCAGAACAACCCGTCCTGCACACCCACCTCCTCCTTGAACTCCCTTATCGGAACAGTCAGTTCCGCACTCCCGGCGGGCACCAGCCCCCACCCACTCATCAGCCGCGTGTCCAGCACGACAACCCCACCCCCGGTCGCCAGATGCAGATCGGGCCCCGCAGCAGCCACGAGCTCCCCGCTCACGACCCCACCGGCGACGAGTTCCCCCACCTCCCCGACGGCGGGGGGCAACC
>NZ_NGFN01000103.1 GCF_002148965.1 Streptomyces swartbergensis
GGCTCCGCTCGAGCAGGGGGGACCACCCCCATCGCCCCCAGCGGCACGACTGCCCGCAGCGGCGGCCTGCGGCAGCCAAGCCACGATGCGCCCGCTCCCCGGCGCGGCCCCGACCCACCGCACCCCGCAGGCGCTACGACGCCAACCAGTCGTCCACCCCGGCCAGCAGCTTGCTCTTCACGTCCTCCGGCGCCGCCGATCCCCGTACCGACTGCCGCGCCACCTCCGCCAACTCCGCATCCGTGAACCCGTGATGCCGCCGCGCGATCTCGTACTGCGCGGCAAGACGCGACCCGAACAGCAACGGGTCGTCCGCGCCCAGCGCCAGCGGCACCCCCGCCTCGAACAGCGTCCGCAGCGGCACGTCCTCCGGTTTCTCGTACACCCCCAGCGCCACGTTCGACGCCGGGCACACCTCACATGTCACCTGCCGGTCCGCCAGCCGCTTCATCAGCCGGGGATCCTCCGCGGCCCGCACCCCGTGCCCCACCCGGTTCGCCCCCAGGTCGTCCAGACAGTCCCGCACCGACGACGGCCCCGCCAGCTCGCCCCCGTGCGGCGTCGACAACAGCCCGGCCTCCCGCGCGATCCCGAACGCCCGGTCGAAGTCCCGCGCCATGCCCCGCCGCTCGTCGTTCGACAGCCCGAACCCGACGACCCCCCGGTCCGCGTACCGCACCGCCAGCCGCGCCAGGGTGCGCGCGTCCAGCGGGTGCTTCATCCGGTTCGCCGCGACCAGCACCCGCATACCGAGCCCGGTCTCCCGCGACGTCGTCTCCACCGCGTCCAGGATGACTTCCAGCGCCGGGATCAACCCGCCCAGCCGCGGCGCGTACGACGTCGGATCGACCTGGATCTCCAGCCACCCCGACCCGTCCCGCAGATCCTCCTCCGCGGCTTCCCGCACCAGCCGCTGGATGTCCTCCGGCTCCCGCAGACACGAGCGCGCCGCGTCGTACAGCCGCTGAAAGCGGAACCAGCCCCGCTCGTCCGTCGCCCGCAGTCTCGGCGGCTCCCCGCCGACCAGCGCCTCGGTCAGCGCGTCGGGCAGGCGCACCCCGTGCTTGTCGGCCAGTTCCAGCACGGTCGTGGGCCGCATCGACCCGGTGAAGTGCAGGTGCAGATGGGCTTTCGGCAGTTCAGAGACATCACGTACACGCTCCATTCCAGGATCCTGCCGTACGCCCCAGCCGTCCCGGAAGCTGTTTCCCCTTTCGTGGTCTTGCTCGCACAAAGTCTTGCTCGCACAAACAAGTGGGGCACATACCGAATCCGGTATGTGCCCCAGGCCGGGAGGCCGGCGAAACGGACCTCAGTCCTTGGCCTCCGCCAGCAGCTTCTGCATCCGGCTCACGCCCTCGACGAGATCCTCGTCACCGAGGGCGTACGACAGCCTCAGATACCCGGGCGTACCGAACGCCTCACCCGGCACCACCGCGACCTCGGCCTCCTCCAGGATCAGCGCGGCCAGCTCGACCGTGTCCTTGGGCCGCCGGCCCCGGATCTCCTTGCCGACCAGCGCCTTCACCGACGGGTACGCGTAGAACGCGCCCTCCGGCTCCGGGCACACCACGCCGTCGATCTCGTTCAGCATCCGCACGATGGTCTTGCGGCGCCGGTCGAACGCCTCGCGCATCTTCTCGACGGCGACCAGGTCACCGGAGACGGCGGCCAGCGCGGCGGCCTGGGCGACGTTGGACACGTTCGACGTGGCGTGCGACTGAAGGTTCGTCGCGGCCTTGACCACGTCCTTCGGGCCGATGATCCACCCGACGCGCCAGCCGGTCATCGCGTACGTCTTCGCGACACCGTTCACCACGATGCACTTGTCGCGCAGCTCGGGCAGCACCGCCGGCAGCGACACGGCGGAGGCGTCGCCGTAGACCAGGTGCTCGTAGATCTCGTCGGTCAGCACCCACAGGCCGTGCTCGACGGCCCAGTGGCCGATGGCCTCGGTCTCCTGCTCGCTGTAGACGGCGCCGGTCGGGTTCGACGGCGAGACGAAGAGCACGACCTTCGTCTTCTCCGTACGGGCCGCCTCCAGCTGCTCGACGGTCACCCGGTAGCCGGTCGTCTCGTCGGCGACGACCTCCACCGGCACACCCCCGGCCAGCCGGATCGACTCCGGGTACGTCGTCCAGTACGGCGCGGGCACGATGACCTCGTCACCCGGGTCGAGGATCGCGGCGAAGGCCTCGTAGATGGCCTGCTTGCCGCCGTTGGTGACGAGGATCTGCGACGCGTCGACCTCGTAGCCCGAGTCGCGCAGCGTCTTCGCGGCGATCGCGGCCTTCAGCTCGGGCAGGCCGCCGGCCGGCGTGTAGCGGTGGAACTTCGGGTTCTTGCAGGCCTCGATCGCGGCCTCGACGATGTAGTCCGGGGTCGGGAAGTCGGGCTCACCGGCGCCGAAGCCGATCACCGGCCGCCCGGCGGCCTTGAGGGCCTTGGCCTTGGCGTCCACGGCGAGGGTGGCGGACTCGGAGATCGCGCCGACTCGGGCGGAGACCCGGCGCTCGGTGGGAGGGGTTGCAGGGCTCATGGGCCCCATCGTTTCAGACAGGAAACGTGGGCGGCACGGGGGTTTCACAGACTGAACAACGTCGGGCAAACCCTTGAACAACAGTGCGGATCGACCGCACGGCCTGGGCGATCTTCAGCCGGAGCCCGGCCGTCCGCACCCCGCTCCGCAGGCGATCTTCCGCCAACGAGGCCTCCCCGGAGTCCTTTCTGTTCGACGACCGGCCGCGGACCACGTACACTCTCACCTCGTTGGCCTTCAGCAGGCCGCGCCCGTTCGGTGCACACCACGCATCCGGATGGATGCGGTACGTTGGGGGACACACAAAGGGTCGTAGCTCAATTGGTAGAGCACTGGTCTCCAAAACCAGCGGTTGGGGGTTCAAGTCCCTCCGGCCCTGCTACACACTCCTTCGCCAGGATGTGTGCGCATGTACGTACAGCAATGCACCGCCGTGCGGCTCAGACCGGGCGCGGCACGGCCACGACCCGGAATCAGGTGAGGACGAGTGACGGACGCCGTGGGCTCCATCGACATGCCTGATGCCCAGGACGAGGCGCCGGAGTCCAGGAAGACCCGCAAGGGTGGCAAGCGCGGCAAGAAGGGCCCGCTGAAGCGGCTCGCCCTCTTCTACCGCCAGATCGTCGCGGAGCTGCGCAAGGTCGTCTGGCCGACCCGCAACCAGCTCACGACGTACACGACCGTGGTGATCATCTTCGTGGTCATCATGATCGGCCTGGTCACCGTGATTGACTATGGACTCAGCAACGCCGCCAAGTACGTGTTCGGCTGAGCCGCCAGCGAAGAGCGCCGAGGTACCCGGCGCTCCTTTCGCATGTTCCACCCCCATGTATCCAGGAAGAAGCAGCCACCGTGTCTGACCCGAACGTGAACGACGCCATCGAGCCTGTCGAGTCCGTCGAGGACGAGCTCGACACCGTCGAGGGCGCGGACAGCGAGGACACCGAGGCCTCCGCCGAGGTCGAGGCTGCCGACGCCGTCGCGGACGACGCCGCCGAGGCGGAGACCGAAACCGACGAAGAGGCCGCGGACGAAGCGGAGACCGAGGCCGACGAAGAGGCCGCGGACGAAGCGGAAGCCCTCGAGGAAGAGCCCGCGGACGACCGCGACCCGATCGAGAAGCTCCGCGAGGAACTGCGGGTCCTGCCCGGCGAGTGGTACGTCATCCACACCTACGCCGGCTACGAGAACCGCGTGAAGACCAACCTGGAGCAGCGCGCCGTCTCGCTGAACGTCGAGGACTACATCTTCCAGGCCGAGGTGCCGCAGGAAGAGGTCGTCCAGATCAAGAACGGCGACCGCAAGACGATCAAGCAGAACAAGCTCCCGGGTTACGTCCTCGTCCGCATGGACCTGACGAACGAGTCCTGGGGCGTCGTCCGCAACACCCCCGGTGTCACCGGCTTCGTGGGCAACGCCTACGACCCGTACCCGCTGACGCTGGACGAGATCGTCAAGATGCTCGCCCCCGAGGCCGAGGAGAAGGCCGCCCGCGAGGCCGCCGAGGCCGAGGGCAAGCCGGCTCCGCAGCGCAAGGTCGAGGTCCAGGTGCTGGACTTCGAGGTCGGCGACTCGGTCACCGTCACCGACGGCCCGTTCGCCACGCTCCAGGCGACCATCAACGAGATCAACCCGGACTCGAAGAAGGTCAAGGGCCTCGTGGAGATCTTCGGCCGCGAGACGCCGGTCGAGCTCTCCTTCGACCAGATCCAGAAGAACTAGCAGTCACCCGGCTTCCGAACAGGTCAGGCGGGCCTCGCGGCCTGTCTGACCTGCTCGGTTTTTGGCCGCACATGGATACCCGTTATCGTTGTGCGGTATGCCTCCATCCGGCTGATCCGGATCGGAGGCTGAAAAACTCTCACTAGGACCCGGAGAGAGCACATGCCTCCCAAGAAGAAGAAGGTCACGGGGCTCATCAAGCTCCAGATCCAGGCCGGTGCCGCCAACCCGGCCCCGCCGGTCGGCCCCGCGCTGGGCCAGCACGGCGTCAACATCATGGAGTTCTGCAAGGCCTACAACGCCGCGACCGAGTCGCAGCGTGGCTGGGTCATCCCGGTGGAGATCACGGTCTACGAGGACCGTTCCTTCACCTTCATCACCAAGACCCCGCCGGCCGCCAAGATGATCCTGAAGGCCGCGGGCATCGACAAGGGCTCCGGCGAGCCGCACAAGACCAAGGTCGCGAAGATCACGCGTGACCAGGTCCGCGAGATCGCCACCACCAAGATGCCCGACCTCAACGCCAACAACCTGGACGCCGCCGAGAAGATCATCGCCGGCACCGCCCGTTCCATGGGCGTCACGGTCGAGGGCTGAGCCCCAACCCCATCAGCAGAAGTGGCAGGGCCTGCTCGGCCCGGACCACGACTCCTAAGAATCCACAGGAGCAGTAGTGAGCAAGCGCAGCAAGTCCCTTCGCGCTGCGGACGCCAAGGTCGACCGGGAGAAGCTCTACGCCCCGCTCGAGGCCGTCCGTCTCGCCAAGGAGACCTCCACGACCAAGTTCGACGGCACCGTCGAGGTCGCCTTCCGTCTGGGTGTCGACCCGCGCAAGGCCGACCAGATGGTCCGTGGCACCGTGAACCTCCCGCACGGCACCGGTAAGACCGCCCGGGTCCTGGTCTTCGCGACCGGCGACCGTGCCGAGGCAGCGCGTGCCGCGGGCGCCGACATCGTCGGCGCCGACGAGCTGATCGACGAGGTGTCGAAGGGCCGTCTGGACTTCGACGCCGTCGTCGCCACCCCGGACCTCATGGGCAAGGTCGGCCGCCTCGGCCGCGTGCTCGGCCCGCGTGGTCTGATGCCGAACCCGAAGACCGGCACCGTCACCCCCGACGTCGCCAAGGCCGTCACCGAGATCAAGGGCGGCAAGATCGAGTTCCGTGTCGACAAGCACGCGAACCTGCACTTCATCATCGGCAAGACGTCCTTCGAGGACACCCAGCTGGTGGAGAACTACGGCGCGGCCCTGGATGAGATCCTCCGTCTGAAGCCGTCCGCCGCCAAGGGTCGCTACATCAAGAAGGCCGCCATCAGCACCACGATGGGCCCCGGCATTCCGGTCGACTCCAACCGCACCCGCAACCTCCTCGTTGAGGAGGACCCGGCCGCGGTCTGAGCCTGACGGCTCACCCAACCGGTCACGGGCCCCGCACCTCTCAGAGGTGCGGGGCCCGTTCCCTTTTCCGGTACGTAGGCCGGTGGCCTGGGTTAACGTGCGGGAACCGGATGGGAACGGGGGACGTATGCAGGGCAGGACCGTGCGCCGCGTGAGCCTGGTGCTCGCGGCGGCGACCGCGCTGACGGGAGTGGCCGCCTGCACCTCCCCGGACTCCTCCGACGGCCCGGGCAAGGACGACCGCGCCGCCCACGGCAGGTCCGTCGAAGCCCTGCGCTCCGCCGAGCGCGCCACCCGGCGGGCCGGGTCCGCCCGGGTCGAGTCCACGACGACCATGGGCTCGCTGATGTCCATGACCGCCGACGGTGCCCTCGGCTGGAGCGACGGCATCACCGGCACCCTGACCATCACGTACACCGGCGGCACCCTGGCCGACACCATGCGCCGGCTCGGCAGCACCTCCATGGAGGCCCGCTACCTGCCCGACGCCTACTACGCGCGCATGGGCGAGAAGTTCGCCGAGCAGGCCGGCGGCAAACACTGGATCCGGTACGCCTACCAGGACCTGGAAGCCCTCGCCGGGGGCTCCGGCGCCCACCTCGGCGACCAGATGCGCACCACCACGCCGAACCAGTCCGTGAAGCTCCTGCTGGCCTCCGGGGACGTCCGAAAGGTCGGCGAGGAGTCCGTGCGCGGCCGGCCCGCCACGCACTACTCCGGCACCGTGGCCGCCGCGGACGTCACCGACCCCGCCCTGAAGAAGCAGCTCACCGAGGCCGGCGTCACCACCGAGACCGTCGACATCTGGATCGACGAGCGGCACCTTCTGGTCAAGAAGGTGGAGAAGGCGCGGATGACCACGGGCCGGATGACCCAGACCGCGCACTACGGCGACTACGGCGTCCGGGTCCGGGCCCAGCGGCCCGTGCTGTCCGACACCGGGGACTTCGAGGACCTGATGCGGAAGCGGGCGGGTACGTCCTGAGGTCCCCGAGAATCCGCATAGATCACTTGTGCCCCTCTGGGATAGGCTCACGGCCTTGCTGTGAAGCAATCAAGTATTCCTTGGGGGGAATCAATGAGGACATCCATACCTGTCGCCGGGCTGGGCGCTCTGCTTCTCGCCGCCGGTGCGGTCGGCTGCGGTTCGGAGCAGTCGCCGGAGATGACGCCCGCGGCCGCCGTCGCCAAGGCGGCGAAGAACACGGAGGACATCACGTCCCTCCGGTACCGCATGAGCGGCACGGTGCCGGAGTCGGGCCAGGTCAAGGGCGAGGCGTCGATGCGCCTGAAGCCCACGATCGCCATGAGCATGAAGATGACGGCACCCGAGCAGGGAGCCACCGAGGCCGTGGAGATCCGCCTCGTCGACAAGGCCATGTACATCGGTGGGGGAGCCGAGATGGCCAAGGAGATGGACGGCAAGACCTGGATGAAGTTCGACCTGTCCGGGTCCGACGCGGGCAAGGAGCTGGACCAGCTGGGGTCCGCGAACCAGGCCGAGCAGAACCCGGCGGCGGAGTCCACCTTCCTCACGGGCGCCAAGGACGTGAAGAAGGTCGGTTCCGAGAAGGTCGAGGGCGTCGAGACGACCCACTACACGGGCACCGTCACGCTCAAGGACCTCCGCGCGTCCCTCAAGGACGGGAAGGCGGACACGCGCGAGCAGCGCGAGAAGAGCATCAAGCAGTACGAGAAGCTGGGCGTCGACAAGCTCACGATGGACATGTGGGTCGACGGCGACGACCACACCAAGCAGTTCCGGATGAAGGGCGCGGCCGACAAGGGCCCGCTCGACATGACCATCACCTTCCTCGACTACAACAAGCCGGTGAACGTCACGGCCCCGCCGGCCAAGGACGTCGCCGACCTCGCCGAGCTGTTCAAGGAGCTGGACGCGAGCTGATCCGTCGTACGGGCGGATTTGCTTGACGGCGATCCGTTCCCGTACTCTCCTACAGAAGCCAAAGACCGCTGGTCGTTACCGCGCGCTCGCATGAGGGTGCGGTGGCCGAAGGATCCGCTGAACGGCGGACGACCCGCGCAGGTGACACTTGGAGAAGCTCCCGGAGTTCGCCCGCCCAGTGCGTGTGTACAACCGGTCGAGCTACGCCCCGTGCGCCTGCGCCGGGGCGTTTCGTTTTCCCCAGTCCTCCTTCGGGTCCGCGCGGTCCGAATCACCCGGAAGGAGGCCGAGGCTCATGGCGAGGCCTGACAAGGTCGATGCCGTCGAGGAGATGCGGGACAAGTTCCGTAACTCCAACGGCGCCGTCATCACCGCGTACACCGGTCTCACCGTGGCGCAGCTCCAGCAGCTGCGTCGTTCACTCGGTGAGAACGCTCAGTACCGTGTGGCGAAGAACACGCTGACCAAGATTGCGGCCAACGAGGCCGGGATCAACGCGATCGACGACCTCTTCACGGGTTCGTCGGCCGTCGCCTTCGTGACCGGTGACCCGGTCGAGGCGGCGAAGGGTCTCCGTGACTTCGCCAAGGACAACCCCAACCTGGTCATCAAGGGCGGCGTCCTTGACGGCAAGGTGTTGTCCGCCGATGAGATCAAGAAGCTTGCGGACCTCGAGTCCCGCGAGGTTCTGCTCTCCAAGCTGGCCGGTGCCATGAAGGGCAAGCAGTCCCAGGCTGCCTCTGTCTTCCAGGCGCTGCCGTCGAAGCTCGTCCGCACCGTGGACGCGCTCCGTGCCAAGCAGGACGAGCAGGGCGGTGCCGAGTAACTCGGCTCGCATCCCGGCCCCCGCTGCCTGAACGCGGAGGCCGTCGCGGGCCAGTAGTACGCCCGCCTCACATGTACATCCGGCACCTGCCGATTTAGTGGAAGGACCGCCAATCATGGCGAAGCTCAGCCAGGAAGACCTGCTCGCGCAGTTCGAGGAGATGACCCTCATCGAGCTCTCCGAGTTCGTGAAGGCGTTCGAGGAGAAGTTCGACGTCACCGCTGCCGCCGCCGCGGTCGCCGTCGCGGGCCCGGCCCAGGGTGGCCCGGCTGCCCCGGCCGAGGAGGAGAAGGACGAGTTCGACGTCGTCCTCACCGGTGCCGGCGACAAGAAGATCCAGGTCATCAAGGTCGTGCGTGAGCTGACCTCCCTGGGCCTGAAGGAGGCCAAGGACCTGGTCGACGGTGCGCCGAAGCCGGTTCTGGAGAAGGTCAACAAGGAGGCCGCCGACAAGGCGAAGGAGTCCCTCGAGGGCGCCGGTGCCTCCGTCGAGGTCAAGTAAGACCTCCCGGATCCGCCAGGATCCGCGACACGTCCCACTGGGCGTGTAACGCGTAAGCGCGGAAGAGCGATCATCCATCCGGGTGGTCGCTCTTCGGCGTTTCCGGGGTCCGGCCACGGTTGCCTTGCACCCTCTGTGGCGGGGGGTATGGTGATCTTCGTCGTATCTCTGGGCCGACCCCGGATCGGGCAGGGGGGCCTTGACGAACCGCACGCAGCGCGCAATTCTCAGGACGCGTCGTCACAAGGATCCGAATCCGAGGTATGGATCGGCGACGAAGAGGGCAGTATCAACGTGCGTTGAGGGCAGCGCCGTGTCGCAGGAGTGGAACAACGAGGGTGAACACGGGTTTCAGAACCCGGACTGGACATCAGTGTGCCGTGTGGCTACACTGACCCTTTGCGCTGCCTGTTAGCTGTCCCCTGCCCGTCACCAGGGGTCTGCCCTCGCCCGAGCATCGACGACAAGACCTGTCTGACCTGGCTTTTCGGCCGGACCGACATAGCTTGTCTCTGTGTACGGGAGAGGGGCCGGTACGCGCGTAGTGAGTCCGAGCCCTCGGAAGGACCCCCTCTTGGCCGCCTCGCGCAACGCCTCGACCGCGAATACGAACAACGCCGCCAGCACTGCCCCGCTGCGCATCTCTTTTGCAAAGATCAAGGAGCCTCTTGAGGTTCCGAACCTGCTCGCGCTGCAGACCGAGAGCTTCGACTGGCTGCTCGGCAACACCGCCTGGCAGAGTCGGGTCGAGGAGGCTCTCGAGAACGGTCAGGACGTCCCCACCAAGTCCGGGCTCGAGGAGATCTTCGAGGAGATCTCCCCGATCGAGGACTTCAGCGGGTCGATGTCGCTGACCTTCCGCGACCACCGCTTCGAGCCGCCGAAGAACTCGATCGACGAGTGCAAGGAGCGCGACTTCACGTACGCGGCCCCGCTCTTCGTCACGGCCGAGTTCACCAACAACGAGACCGGCGAGATCAAGTCCCAGACCGTCTTCATGGGCGACTTCCCGCTCATGACGAACAAGGGCACCTTCGTCATCAACGGCACCGAGCGTGTCGTGGTGTCGCAGCTCGTCCGTTCGCCCGGTGTCTACTTCGACTCCTCCATCGACAAGACGTCCGACAAGGACATCTTCTCCGCCAAGATCATCCCGTCCCGGGGTGCCTGGCTGGAGATGGAGATCGACAAGCGCGACATGGTCGGTGTCCGCATCGACCGCAAGCGCAAGCAGTCCGTCACCGTCCTGCTCAAGGCGCTCGGCTGGACCACCGAGCAGATCCTCGAGGAGTTCGGCGAGTACGAGTCCATGCGCGCCACCCTGGAGAAGGACCACACCCAGGGCCAGGACGACGCGCTGCTCGACATCTACCGCAAGCTGCGCCCGGGCGAGCCCCCCACGCGTGAGGCCGCGCAGACGCTGCTCGAGAACCTCTACTTCAACCCCAAGCGCTACGACCTGGCCAAGGTCGGCCGCTACAAGGTCAACAAGAAGCTGGGTACCGACACCCCGCTGGACGCCGGGATCCTGACCGTCGAGGACATCATCGCGACGATCAAGTACCTGGTGAAGCTGCACGCCGGCGAGACCGAGACGGTCGGTGACAACGGCACGTCCGTGGTCGTCGAGACCGACGACATCGACCACTTCGGCAACCGCCGCCTGCGCAGCGTCGGCGAGCTCATCCAGAACCAGGTCCGTACGGGTCTGGCGCGTATGGAGCGTGTCGTCCGCGAGCGGATGACGACCCAGGACGTCGAGGCGATCACGCCGCAGACCCTGATCAACATCCGGCCGGTCGTCGCCTCCATCAAGGAGTTCTTCGGCACCAGCCAGCTGTCCCAGTTCATGGACCAGAACAACCCGCTGTCGGGTCTGACGCACAAGCGGCGTCTGTCCGCGCTCGGCCCGGGTGGTCTGTCCCGTGAGCGGGCCGGCTTCGAGGTCCGTGACGTGCACCCCTCGCACTACGGCCGCATGTGCCCGATCGAGACCCCCGAAGGCCCGAACATCGGTCTGATCGGCTCGCTCGCCACCTACGGCCGTGTGAACGCGTTCGGTTTCGTCGAGACCCCGTACCGCAAGGTGTTCGAGGGCCAGGTCACCGACCAGGTCGACTACCTCACGGCCGACGAGGAGGACCGCTTCGTCATCGCGCAGGCCAACGCGCCGCTGACGGACGACATGCGGTTCGCCGAGGCCCGGGTGCTCGTCCGCCGCAAGGGCGGCGAGGTCGACTACGTCGGCCCCGAGGACGTGGACTACATGGACGTCTCGCCGCGCCAGATGGTGTCGGTCGCGACCGCCATGATCCCCTTCCTGGAGCACGACGACGCCAACCGTGCCCTCATGGGCGCGAACATGATGCGTCAGGCCGTGCCGCTGATTAAGTCCGAGTCCCCGCTCGTCGGCACCGGCATGGAGTACCGCTCCGCGGTCGACGCCGGCGACGTGGTCAAGGCCGAGAAGGCAGGTGTGGTCCAGGAGGTCTCCGCGGACTACATCACCACCGCCAACGACGACGGCACGTACATCACGTACCGCCTGGCCAAGTTCGCCCGTTCCAACCAGGGCACCTCGGTCAACCAGAAGGTCATCGTGGCCGAGGGCGACCGGATCATCGAGGGCCAGGTCCTGGCCGACGGTCCGGCCACCCAGAACGGCGAGATGGCGCTGGGCAAGAACCTGCTCGTGGCGTTCATGCCGTGGGAGGGTCACAACTACGAGGACGCGATCATCCTGTCGCAGCGCCTCGTGCAGGACGACGTCCTCTCCTCGATCCACATCGAGGAGCACGAGGTCGACGCCCGTGACACCAAGCTCGGCCCCGAGGAGATCACCCGGGACATCCCGAACGTCTCCGAGGAGGTCCTCGCCGACCTCGACGAGCGCGGCATCATCCGTATCGGTGCCGAGGTCATCGCCGGCGACATCCTCGTCGGCAAGGTGACCCCGAAGGGTGAGACCGAGCTGACGCCGGAGGAGCGCCTGCTGCGCGCGATCTTCGGTGAGAAGGCCCGTGAGGTCCGTGACACCTCGCTGAAGGTGCCGCACGGCGAGACCGGCAAGGTCATCGGCGTGCGCGTCTTCGACCGCGAGGAGGGCGACGAGCTTCCCCCCGGTGTGAACCAGCTGGTGCGCGTCTACGTCGCGCAGAAGCGCAAGATCACCGACGGTGACAAGCTCGCCGGCCGCCACGGCAACAAGGGCGTCATCTCGAAGATCCTGCCGATCGAGGACATGCCGTTCCTGGAGGACGGCACCCCGGTCGACATCATCCTCAACCCGCTGGGTGTGCCGTCCCGAATGAACCCGGGACAGGTCCTGGAGATCCACCTCGGCTGGCTCGCCAGCCAGGGCTGGGACGTCTCCGGCCTGGCGGAGGACTGGGCGCAGCGCCTGCAGGCCATCGACGCCGACCAGGTCCCGCCGCGGACCAACGTCGCGACGCCGGTCTTCGACGGTGCCCGAGAGGACGAGCTGGCCGGTCTGCTGAACCACACCATCCCGAACCGCGACGGCGAGCGCATGGTGCTCCCGTCCGGCAAGGCGCGGCTGTTCGACGGCCGCTCCGGTGAGCCGTTCCCGGAGCCGATCTCGGTCGGCTACATGTACATCCTCAAGCTGCACCACCTGGTCGACGACAAGCTGCACGCCCGGTCGACCGGTCCGTACTCGATGATCACCCAGCAGCCGCTGGGTGGTAAGGCCCAGTTCGGTGGCCAGCGCTTCGGTGAGATGGAGGTGTGGGCGCTGGAGGCTTACGGCGCCGCGTACGCCCTCCAGGAGCTGCTGACCATCAAGTCCGACGACGTCACCGGCCGCGTGAAGGTCTACGAGGCCATCGTCAAGGGCGAGAACATTCCCGAGCCCGGCATCCCCGAGTCCTTCAAGGTGCTCATCAAGGAGATGCAGTCCCTGTGCCTCAACGTGGAGGTGCTGTCCTCGGACGGCATGTCCATCGAGATGCGCGACACCGACGAGGACGTCTTCCGCGCTGCGGAGGAGCTTGGCATCGACCTGTCCCGGCGTGAGCCGAGCAGCGTCGAAGAGGTCTGACGGGAGTTCGGCGGCCTTCGTCATGAAGGCCGCCGGCCCCAGGACCCCCGTATCAGACCCCATGACTTACAACCCTGAGAGGGATTGACGCATAGTGCTCGACGTCAACTTCTTCGACGAGCTCCGGATCGGTCTGGCTACCGCTGACGACATCCGTCAGTGGAGCCACGGCGAGGTCAAGAAGCCCGAGACGATCAACTACCGCACGCTCAAGCCCGAAAAGGACGGACTCTTCTGCGAGAAGATCTTCGGCCCGACACGGGACTGGGAGTGCTACTGCGGCAAGTACAAGCGTGTCCGCTTCAAGGGCATCATCTGTGAGCGCTGTGGCGTCGAGGTCACGCGCGCCAAGGTGCGCCGTGAGCGGATGGGCCACATCGAGCTCGCCGCGCCCGTCACGCACATCTGGTACTTCAAGGGCGTCCCGTCGCGGCTGGGTTACCTGCTCGACCTCGCCCCGAAGGACCTGGAGAAGGTCATCTACTTCGCGGCGTACATGATCACGTACGTCGACGAGGAGCGCCGTACGCGCGACCTGCCCTCGCTGGAGGCCCACGTCTCCGTCGAGCGCCAGCAGATCGAGCAGCGCCGCGACGCCGACCTTGAGGCCCGCGCCAAGAAGCTCGAGACCGACCTGGCCGAGCTGGAGGCCGAGGGCGCCAAGGCCGACGTGCGCCGCAAGGTGCGCGAGGGTGCCGAGCGCGAGATGAAGCAGCTGCGCGACCGTGCCCAGCGCGAGATCGACCGTCTCGACGAGGTGTGGACCCGCTTCAAGAACCTCAAGGTCCAGGACCTCGAGGGCGACGAGCTGCTCTACCGCGAGCTGCGTGACCGCTTCGGCACGTACTTCGACGGCTCGATGGGTGCCGCGGCGCTGCAAAAGCGCCTGGAATCCTTCGACCTCGACGAGGAGGCCGAGCGCCTCCGCGAGATCATCCGTACCGGCAAGGGCCAGAAGAAGACCCGCGCGCTCAAGCGCCTGAAGGTCGTCTCCGCGTTCCTGCAGACCAGCAACAGCCCCAAGGGCATGGTGCTGGACTGCGTGCCGGTCATCCCGCCGGACCTTCGCCCGATGGTGCAGCTGGACGGTGGCCGCTTCGCGACCTCCGACCTGAACGACCTGTACCGCCGTGTGATCAACCGGAACAACCGTCTGAAGCGGCTTCTCGACCTCGGTGCGCCCGAGATCATCGTGAACAACGAGAAGCGCATGCTCCAGGAGGCCGTCGACGCGCTGTTCGACAACGGCCGCCGTGGCCGTCCGGTCACCGGTCCGGGTAACCGCCCGCTGAAGTCCCTCAGCGACATGCTGAAGGGCAAGCAGGGTCGCTTCCGTCAGAACCTGCTCGGTAAGCGTGTGGACTACTCCGCGCGTTCCGTGATCGTCGTCGGTCCGCAGCTGAAGCTGCACCAGTGCGGTCTGCCGAAGGCGATGGCGCTGGAGCTCTTCAAGCCGTTCGTGATGAAGCGCCTGGTCGACCTGAACCACGCGCAGAACATCAAGAGCGCCAAGCGCATGGTCGAGCGCGGCCGCACGGTCGTGTACGACGTGCTGGAAGAGGTCATCGCGGAGCACCCGGTTCTGCTGAACCGTGCGCCCACGCTGCACCGCCTCGGCATCCAGGCCTTCGAGCCGCAGCTGGTCGAGGGCAAGGCCATCCAGATCCACCCGCTCGTCTGCACCGCGTTCAACGCGGACTTCGACGGTGACCAGATGGCCGTGCACCTGCCGCTGTCCGCGGAGGCGCAGGCCGAGGCCCGCATCCTGATGCTGTCCTCGAACAACATCCTCAAGCCCGCCGACGGCCGTCCGGTGACGATGCCGACCCAGGACATGGTCCTCGGTCTGTTCTTCCTCACCACCGACGGCGAGATGCGTGAGCTCAAGGGTGAGGGCCGGTCCTTCGCCTCGGTCGCCGAGGCGATCATGGCCTTCGACGCGGGCGAGCTGTCGCTCCAGTCGAGGATCGACGTCCGCTTCCCGGTCGGCACCATCCCGCCGCGTGGCTGGACCCCGCCGGCGCGTGAGGAGGGCGAGCCCGAGTGGCAGCAGGGTGACAGCTTCCGGCTGAACACGACCCTGGGCCGCGCGCTCTTCAACGAGCTGCTGCCCGAGGACTACCCGTTCGTCGACTACGAGGTCGGCAAGAAGCAGCTCTCCGAGATCGTCAACGACCTCGCCGAGCGCTACCCGAAGGTCATCGTGGCGGCGACGCTCGACAACCTGAAGGCGGCCGGCTTCTTCTGGGCGACCCGTTCCGGCGTCACCGTGGCCATCTCCGACGTCGTCGTTCCCGAGGCGAAGAAGGAGATCGTCAAGGGCTACGAGGCGCAGGACGAGAAGGTCCAGAAGCAGTACGAGCGCGGTCTGATCACCAAGGACGAGCGCACGCAGGAACTCATCGCGATCTGGACCAAGGCGACCAACGAGGTCGCCGAGGCGATGAACGACAACTTCCCGAAGACCAACCCGATCTTCATGATGGTGAACTCGGGTGCACGAGGCAACATGATGCAGATGCGTCAGATCGCCGGTATGCGTGGTCTGGTGTCGAACGCGAAGAACGAGACGATCCCGCGTCCGATCAAGGCGTCGTTCCGTGAGGGCCTGTCCGTGCTGGAGTACTTCATCTCCACGCACGGTGCCCGTAAGGGTCTGGCGGACACCGCTCTGCGTACCGCCGACTCGGGTTACCTCACCCGTCGTCTGGTCGACGTCTCCCAGGACGTCATCATTCGCGAGGAGGACTGCGGCACCGAGCGCGGTCTGCGTCTGAAGATCGCGAGCCGGAACGCCGAGGGCACGCTGCTCAAGGCGGAGGACGTCGAGACGTCCGTGTACGCGCGCTGCCTCGCCGAGGACATCGTGGTCGACGGCAAGGTGCTGGCCCCGGCCGGTACCGACCTCGGCGACGTGCTCATCGACGAGCTGGTCCGCCACGGCGTCGAGGAGGTCAAGACCCGCTCGGTCCTGACCTGCGAGTCCGCCGTCGGCACCTGCGCGATGTGCTACGGCCGTTCGCTGGCCACCGGCAAGCTGGTCGACATCGGTGAGGCGGTCGGCATCATCGCCGCCCAGTCCATCGGTGAGCCCGGTACCCAGCTGACGATGCGTACCTTCCACACCGGTGGTGTGGCCGGTGACGACATCACCCAGGGTCTGCCGCGTGTCGTCGAGCTCTTCGAGGCCCGTACCCCGAAGGGTGTCGCCCCGATCTCCGAGGCCTCCGGCCGCGTGCGGATCGAGGAGACCGAGAAGACCAAGAAGATCGTCGTCACCCCGGACGACGGCAGCGACGAGATGGCCTACCCGATCTCGAAGCGCGCCCGTCTGATGGTCAGCGAGGGCGAGCACGTCGAGGTGGGCCAGAAGCTCACCGTGGGTGCCACCAACCCGCACGACGTGCTGCGCATCCTGGGTCAGCGTGCCGTCCAGGTCCACCTGGTCGGCGAGGTCCAGAAGGTCTACAACTCGCAGGGTGTGTCGATCCACGACAAGCACATCGAGATCATCATCCGGCAGATGCTCCGCCGCGTGACGATCATCGAGTCCGGCGACGCCGAGCTGCTGCCCGGCGAGCTGGTCGAGCGCTCGAAGTTCGAGACCGAGAACCGTCGTGTGGTCCAGGAGGGCGGTCACCCGGCCTCCGGTCGTCCGCAGCTGATGGGTATCACCAAGGCCTCGCTGGCGACGGAATCCTGGCTGTCGGCCGCCTCCTTCCAGGAGACGACCCGAGTCCTGACGGACGCGGCGATCAACGCCAAGTCCGACAGCCTCATCGGCCTCAAGGAGAACGTCATCATCGGTAAGCTCATCCCGGCCGGTACGGGTCTGTCCCGCTACCGCAACATCCGGGTCGAGCCGACCGAGGAGGCCAAGGCCGCGATGTACTCGGCCGTCGGCTACGACGACATCGACTACTCGCCGTTCGGCACGGGCTCCGGCCAGGCCGTGCCGCTGGAGGACTACGACTACGGTCCGTACAACCAGTAAGGCGTAGGTCGGAGTCACTGAAGGGCGGTCACCTCTCGGGGGGCCGCCCTTCGGCGTGTCCGCGGGGACGCGCCGGTGCCAGGAGGCCCGCCAGGGCGCATCATGGAGGGACTCCGGCGTTCCGGGGAGGTGCCGTACGTGTCCCAGCCGCCCTATCCCTCCTGGCAGCCCTGGCAGGGCCCCAGTGCCCCGTCCATGCTCGCCTCGCACGCCGATCGGGAGCGGGCCGTGGACGTACTCAGAGCCGGGTACGGCGAGGGGCGGATGGAGCACGACGAGTTCGAGAAGCGGGTGGCGCGGGCGTACGCGGCGCGGACCGTGGGGGAGCTGGCGATGCTCGTCGCCGATCTGCCTCAGGGGCCCCTGCCGCAGCCGGCCGGGGTCGTGCCCGTGCCGCGGACGTTCCTGCCCGTGCCGCGGCCGCAGACGAACGGGAAGGCGGTGGCGGCCGGCGTGTGCGGGCTGCTGTGTGTGCCGACCATGGGGCTGACGGGGATTCCGGCCGTGGTGCTGGGGCACGTGGCCCGGGCCGAGATCCGCAGCCGGGGGGAGCTCGGGGACGGGCTCGCGCTGACCGGTCTCGTACTGGGGTGGTTGTCCACGGCCGGCTGGGCACTCGTCGTGGTGTTGCTGACGGTGGTGTCCATCGCGGCGGGGTGACGCCCGGGCTGCGAGGAATGTGTGTAAATCGGACAGCCGTCATCGAATTGAAGATCGACAACGGCCGGGGGTCTTGACATGCCCCGTATGGCGATGCGGCCGGCACCCATTTGTTTTGACCGCAGCCAATGCGATAGGTACGCTCAGACCTTGTGCCTGGGGTGTGCCCTGGCTCTCGTGCGTGCCATGAACCGCACGTCGAGCTGATATCGGCCACCGTGATCCGCGCTTAATTCTGCCTGGCGGCGGAAGTCCGCGGGATTCGACACACCCGACCGCGTGGGTCGGCGACGTTCCAGGTTAGCTTCACCATCGGCACACAGAAACCGGAGAAGTAGTGCCTACGATCCAGCAGCTGGTCCGCAAGGGCCGGCAGGACAAGGTCGAGAAGAACAAGACGCCCGCACTCGAGGGTTCGCCCCAGCGTCGTGGCGTCTGCACGCGTGTGTTCACGACCACCCCGAAGAAGCCGAACTCGGCCCTGCGTAAGGTCGCGCGTGTGCGTCTGACCAGCGGGATCGAGGTCACCGCTTACATTCCGGGTGAGGGACACAACCTGCAGGAGCACTCCATCGTGCTCGTGCGCGGCGGCCGTGTGAAGGACCTGCCGGGTGTTCGCTACAAGATCATCCGTGGTTCGCTCGACACCCAGGGTGTCAAGAACCGCAAGCAGGCCCGCAGCCGCTACGGCGCCAAGAAGGAGAAGTAAGAATGCCTCGTAAGGGCCCCGCCCCGAAGCGCCCGGTCATCATCGACCCGGTCTACGGTTCTCCTCTGGTGACCTCCCTGATCAACAAGGTGCTGCTGAACGGCAAGCGCTCCACCGCCGAGCGCATCGTCTACGGCGCCATGGAGGGTCTGCGCGAGAAGACCGGCAACGACCCGGTCATCACGCTGAAGCGCGCTCTCGAGAACATCAAGCCGACCCTCGAGGTCAAGTCCCGCCGTGTCGGTGGCGCCACCTACCAGGTGCCGGTCGAGGTCAAGCCCGGCCGCGCCAACACCCTGGCGCTGCGCTGGCTCGTCGGTTACTCCCGCGCCCGCCGCGAGAAGACCATGACCGAGCGTCTCCTCAACGAGCTTCTCGACGCCTCCAACGGGCTCGGTGCGGCCGTGAAGAAGCGCGAGGACACCCACAAGATGGCCGAGTCCAACAAGGCCTTCGCGCACTACCGCTGGTAGTCGCTACCCACATCGAGACCGAGAGAAGACTGAAGCCTTATGGCTACCACTTCACTTGACCTGGCCAAGGTCCGCAACATCGGGATCATGGCCCACATCGACGCGGGCAAGACGACCACCACCGAGCGGATCCTGTTCTACACCGGCGTTTCCTACAAGATCGGTGAGGTCCACGACGGCGCTGCCACCATGGACTGGATGGAGCAGGAGCAGGAGCGTGGCATCACGATCACCTCTGCTGCCACCACCTGTCACTGGCCGCTTGAGGACAACGACTACACCATCAACATCATCGACACCCCGGGTCACGTCGACTTCACCGTCGAGGTGGAGCGCTCCCTGCGCGTGCTCGACGGTGCCGTGACGGTGTTCGACGGTGTCGCCGGCGTTGAGCCCCAGTCCGAGACGGTGTGGCGTCAGGCGGACCGCTACGGCGTTCCGCGGATCTGCTTCGTCAACAAGCTCGACCGCACCGGTGCCGAGTTCCACCGCTGCGTCGACATGATCAGCGACCGTCTGGGCGCGCAGCCGCTGGTCATGCAGCTGCCGATCGGTGCCGAGGCGGACTTCAAGGGCGTCATCGACCTCGTGACGATGAAGGCCCTGGTCTGGTCGGCCGAGGCGACCAAGGGTGAGATGTACGACACCGTCGACATCCCGGACACCCACATCGAGGCTGCCGAGGAGTACCGCGGCAAGCTGCTCGAGGCCGTCGCCGAGAACGACGAAGAGCTGATGGAGCTGTACCTGGAGGGCACCGAGCCCACCGTGGAGCAGCTCTACGCCGCGATCCGTCGCATCACCATCGCGTCCGGCAAGGGCGGCGGCACCACCGTCACCCCCGTGTTCTGCGGTACCGCGTTCAAGAACAAGGGCGTTCAGCCCCTGCTCGACGCGGTCGTGCGCTACCTGCCCACTCCGCTCGACGTCGAGGCCATCGAGGGCCACGACGTCAAGGACCCGGAGAAGGTCATCGCGCGCAAGCCGTCGGACGACGAGCCCCTCTCCGCGCTCGCGTTCAAGATCATGAGCGACCCGCACCTCGGCAAGCTCACCTTCGTCCGTGTGTACTCCGGCCGCCTTCAGTCCGGCACCCAGGTGCTGAACTCGGTGAAGGGCAAGAAGGAGCGCATCGGCAAGATCTACCGGATGCACGCGAACAAGCGTGAGGAGATCGAGTCGGTGGGCGCCGGCGACATCGTCGCCGTCATGGGCCTGAAGCAGACCACCACCGGTGAGACGCTGTCGGACGACAAGAACCCGGTCATCCTGGAGTCCATGGACTTCCCGGCGCCGGTCATCCAGGTCGCCATCGAGCCCAAGTCGAAGGGCGACCAGGAGAAGCTCGGCGTCGCGATCCAGCGCCTGGCCGAGGAGGACCCGTCGTTCCAGGTCCACTCGGACGAGGAGACCGGCCAGACCATCATCGGTGGTATGGGCGAGCTGCACCTCGAGGTGCTGGTCGACCGTATGCGCCGTGAGTTCAAGGTCGAGGCCAACGTCGGTAAGCCGCAGGTCGCGTACCGTGAGACGATCCGCAAGGCCGTCGAGAAGGTCGAGTTCACCCACAAGAAGCAGACGGGTGGTACCGGCCAGTTCGCCCGCGTCATCATCGCGATCGAGCCGATCGAGGGCGGCGACGCCTCGTACGAGTTCGTCAACAAGGTGACCGGTGGCCGTGTGCCGAAGGAGTACATTCCTTCGGTGGACGCCGGTGCGCAGGAGGCCATGCAGTTCGGCATCCTCGCCGGTTACGAGATGACCGGTGTCCGCGTGACGCTGCTCGACGGTGCCTACCACGAGGTCGACTCCTCCGAGCTCGCGTTCAAGATCGCCGGTTCGCAGGCCTTCAAGGAGGCCGCGCGCAAGGCCAGCCCCGTGCTGCTCGAGCCGATGATGGCCGTAGAGGTCACCACGCCCGATGACTACATGGGTGAGGTCGTCGGCGACATCAACTCCCGCCGTGGCCAGATCCAGGCCATGGAGGAGCGGGCCGGTGCCCGCGTCGTGAAGGGCCTCGTGCCCCTTTCGGAGATGTTCGGTTACGTCGGCGACCTGCGCAGCAAGACGTCCGGCCGTGCCAGCTACTCCATGCAGTTCGACTCCTACGCCGAGGTTCCCCGGAACGTCGCCGAGGAGATCATCGCGAAGGCCAAGGGCGAGTAACGCACCGCGTCTACACGCCGTAGGCTTGACTCCGGAGCCTTGAGGGGCATTCCGCCGCAATCGCGGTGAGAATGCCCCGGGGCCCGGGCTTTCCAGCAAAGATCACCTGGCGCCGATGAGTAAGGCGTACCAGAACCACTCCACAGGAGGACCCCAGTGGCGAAGGCGAAGTTCGAGCGGACTAAGCCGCACGTCAACATCGGCACCATCGGTCACATCGACCACGGTAAGACGACCCTCACGGCCGCCATTACCAAGGTGCTGCACGACGCGTACCCGGACCTGAATGAGGCCTCGGCCTTCGACCAGATCGACAAGGCTCCTGAGGAGCGCCAGCGCGGTATCACCATCTCCATCGCGCACGTCGAGTACCAGACCGAGACGCGTCACTACGCCCACGTCGACTGCCCCGGTCACGCGGACTACATCAAGAACATGATCACGGGTGCGGCGCAGATGGACGGCGCCATCCTCGTGGTCGCCGCCACCGACGGCCCGATGCCGCAGACCAAGGAGCACGTGCTCCTGGCCCGCCAGGTCGGCGTTCCGTACATCGTCGTCGCGCTGAACAAGGCCGACATGGTGGACGACGAGGAGATCCTGGAGCTCGTCGAGCTCGAGGTTCGTGAGCTGCTCTCCGAGTACGAGTTCCCGGGCGACGACCTGCCGGTCGTCAAGGTCTCGGCGCTCAAGGCCCTTGAGGGCGACAAGGAGTGGGGCCAGTCCGTCCTCGACCTGATGAAGGCCGTCGACGAGTCGATCCCGCAGCCCGAGCGTGACGTCGACAAGCCGTTCCTCATGCCGATCGAGGACGTCTTCACGATCACCGGTCGCGGTACGGTCGTCACCGGCCGTATCGAGCGTGGTGTCCTCAAGGTCAACGAGACCGTTGACATCGTGGGCATCAAGCAGGAGAAGACCACCACCACGGTCACCGGTATCGAGATGTTCCGGAAGCTCCTCGACGAGGGCCAGGCCGGTGAGAACGTCGGTCTGCTCCTCCGTGGCATCAAGCGCGAGGACGTCGAGCGCGGCCAGGTCATCATCAAGCCGGGCTCGGTCACCCCGCACACCGAGTTCGAGGCGCAGGCCTACATCCTGTCCAAGGACGAGGGTGGCCGCCACACGCCGTTCTTCAACAACTACCGCCCGCAGTTCTACTTCCGTACGACGGACGTGACCGGCGTGGTGACCCTCCCCGAGGGCACCGAGATGGTCATGCCGGGTGACAACACCGAGATGAAGGTGGAGCTCATCCAGCCCGTCGCCATGGAGGAGGGCCTGAAGTTCGCCATCCGTGAGGGTGGCCGGACCGTGGGCGCCGGCCAGGTCACCAAGATCACCAAGTGAGTCTCCGGACTTGCTTGAGGGTCGACTGACCTGAGTGGCTCGGAGGGGCCCGTACGACTTCGGTCGTGCGGGCCCCTTTGCTGTGTCCGATTGCTGTGTCCGATTGCTGTGTCCGATGCTCGTTCTACGACGGCTGGGGTGCGGTTTTGGCCGGTCCGAGGGCGAGGAGAACCAGGACGGTCACCCGCACGATGACGCCGCCGAGCAGGGCGGCGAGGAAGCCGTCGACGTGGAGGCCGTACTCCATGTCGGAGCCGAGCCAGGAGACGAGCAGCCAGATCAGGGTGTCCTGGGCGATGCCGACCACGCCCAGGAGCAGCAGGAGGACCGGGGGAGCCGTCCTGATGTCGTCCGGGTAGCTGTAGATCAGCTGGTTCACGATGAGGAAGACCGCGCCGGCGAGGACGACCTCCCACGGGGGTGAGTCGAGGATCGTGCTGATGCCGGGGAGGAGCACGGTGGCCAGGGTGACCCCGAGAAAGGTGCCGAGTACGCGTCTTCGCTTGTCCATGGGGCGGATCATGACTTAGGGCATGTCCGGCGACAAGGTTCTGGCGTGTACGGTTCCGGCACCACGATCGTGAGACGCGTTTCGTCCAGCTGGTCAGAAGCCCAGGTACGTGATCTGGACGACGTAGACCCGCTCGCTACGGACGACGACCTGATACGTGAACATGCCGCCAGGGACGATGATGTCGCCGCCCTTCGGGTCGACACCGTCATGGGCCTGTCCGTGGACATGGAAGGCCTCGGCTGCCCTGACCAGTTCGTCCGCGTTGCTTTCCACCTCGGCGAGGAAGCTGGTGGGAGCGGTTCTGGCCGCTGCCTCCGCGCCGAAGACGTACTCCCATTTCCAGCTCACCCGCGGACTGCCTTCATGGCTTCGTCCAGGACGGCGCTCAGTTCACGCAGGGCCTCTTGGGCGATGGTGGGGTCATCGTGCTCCAGGTTGCCTTTCGCCCGGGTGTAGCGGGTGGACAGATCGGGGCGCCGGGCGATTTCGATGTCCCTGGCCCAAGTCAGCACCCAGCTCTGCACCGGGCTCAGCGACTGCCACTCGACCGCCTTGGCGAAGGCTTCGTCCTTGGTGCCCTGCATCTCTTCCAGGCGGGCCGGATCGACGGCGGCGAGGGCCGCGCGCAGGGCGTCAGGAGTCTGCTGAGGGCGGGGGATCAGCTCATGTCCGTGGTCGGCCTGAGTGCTCATCGTGTCCACCTCCAGGGAGTGCCTCGGCCAGGCTATCCCGCCCGTGTTGCCGGTGAGCGCGGCGACGTGTGCGGCAGTTGCTCTTCTCATGCGGCCTCCAGAAGCTCGGCCCGCTCGGGTCGGCAGTCGTGGCAGCGGCCGGAGGCCGGTGCGCGGAAGGCGCGGTCGCAGCCGTCGCAGGTCTGGAGCGGGTGACGGACGGTCGGCGGGGGTG
>NZ_NGFN01000104.1 GCF_002148965.1 Streptomyces swartbergensis
GGCGCTGTTCCTCCCCGCGGGAGGCTCCTGCCCCGCGTATGACATCCCGGCTACTGCAGCGCTACTTGAACGACCCGCGCCGACGGCGGCGGACTCGCATGTCCCGCAAGACTTTCGAGGTGCGTGGAAACCCCCATGCCTGGCGCCGGGGACGCGGCTGCCGGCTGTGCGTAGCGCCAGCCCTGTAGATCATCATTTGTCGCCCCGTGTCCCCGCATGGGAAGCACGGTCAATCTAGACCATCGGGGCCCTCCTGAAGAGAGGTGTGTGTGGAATTTGTGCTCAAGATTTGAAGCCGCGTCCACGGACCGGTGACCGCCCGCGGGTGCGCCGACGGTGAAGGCGTGCCTTGTGACCTGTGATGACGGGAGTGGGGAAGCCCTAAGGGACTGTAAGGACTTGGCTCCCGGCATTGAGCGGCCCTGTTCGCTCCGTCGACTCTGTGTGCTCCCGGGCCGCAGACAAGGGAGTTCCGATGGCCACACCGACCACCACCGAGCGTGCGCCGAAGCCGCGCCGCGACGAACGCAGGGTCGTCAGCAACATCGTGCGCGGATCGATCGGCAACCTGATCGAGTGGTACGACTGGTACGCGTACACCGCGTTCAGCGTCTACTTCGCCTCCGTCTTCTTCCCCTCCGGCGACCAGACCGCCCAACTGCTGAACACCGCCGCGGTGTTCGCCGTCGGTTTCCTGATGCGGCCGATCGGCGGCTGGGTCCTGGGCCGCTACGCCGACCGCCGTGGCCGCCGCGCGGCGCTGACCCTGTCGGTGACGCTCATGGCGGCCGGTTCCCTGATCGTCGCGCTGACCCCGTCGTACGGCTCGATCGGGGTCGCCGCGCCCGTACTACTGGTCGCCGCGCGGCTGCTGCAGGGGCTCTCGGTGGGAGGTGAGTACTCGACCTCCGCCACGTACATGTCCGAGGTGGCCTCGCCCGGCCGTCGCGGCTACTACTCCAGCTTCCAGTACGTCACCCTCATCGCCGGCCAGCTGACGGCGCTCGGCCTGCAGATCGTCCTGCAACAGGTGCTCAGCGCCGCGCAGATGGAGGCCTGGGGCTGGCGGATCGCGTTCGTCGTCGGCGCCGCGGGGGCGGTGGTCGTGCTGTGGCTGCGGCGCGGCATGGACGAGTCCGAGAGCTTCGAGCGCGCCGCGTCGGAAGGCGAGGAGGAGCACAGCGGCCCGGCCCGCGGCAGCCTGCGGCTGCTGCTGTCCTACCCGCGGCAGTGCCTGGTCGTCGTCGGGCTGACCATGGGCGGCACGCTGTTCTTCTACACGTACACCACCTACCTGCAGAAGTTCATGGTCAACACCAGCGGCATCGCCAAGCCGACGGCGGCCTGGATCAACTTCTTCGCGCTGCTGGTGTTCGTCGTGCTCCAGCCGGTCATGGGCCTGCTCTCCGACCGGGTGGGGCGGCGTCCCCTGCTGATCGCGTTCGGGGTGCTGGGCACCGTGGTGGTGGTGCCCTCGCTCACCCTGCTGTCGCACACCAGCGACCCCGTGTACGCGTTCCTGCTCATGGTCGTGCCGCTGGCCGTCAGCTCCCTGTACACCTCGATCAGCGCGGTGGTGAAGGCCGAGCTGTTCCCGACCTCGATCCGGGCGCTCGGCGTCGGCCTGCCGTACGCACTGACCGTGGCCGTGTTCGGCGGGACCGCCGAGTACGTCGCCCTCTGGTTCAAGAACGCTGGACACGAGAACTGGTACTTCTACTACGTCACCGCCTGTGTCCTGATCTCGCTGCTCGTCTACATTCGGATGCGCGAGACCTCCGACGCGTCGCCGCTGGACGAGGACGATTCCCGGTCTCGCGGCTGACGAGGCGGGAAGGAGGCGACCGTGCGGGTGCTGCTGGCCGAGGACGACGACGGTGTGGCGGGCGCGCTGACCGAGGCCCTGTACGACAACGGCCACCTGCCTGCCCGGGTGCGGCGCGGCGAGGACGTGCTCGCCCGCCACCGTCAGGCGGACCTGCTGCTGCTCGACCTCGGCCTGCCCGACCTGGACGGTCTGGAGGTGCTGCGCAAGCTGCGCGCGGTCAGCGCCCTGCCGGTGGTGGTGCTCACCGCGCGGGGCGACGAACGGTCCGTGGTGCGCGGTCTGCGGCTGGGCGCCGACGACTACCTCGTCAAGCCGGTCCGGCTGGCCGAGTTGCTGGCCCGGATCGACGCGGTCACCCGGCGGGCCGCGGCGCTCTCGGCTCCGGCGCCGCGCACGGTGCGTGCCGGGGACGTCGAGGTGGACCTGGACGCCCGCCGCGTACTGGTCGGGGGCGCGGAAGTGCGGCTGACCACCAAGGAGTTCGAGGTCCTCGCCGCGCTGGCGGCCCGGGCCGGCACGGCGGTCAGCCGCCAGCAGCTGATGGACGAGGTGTGGGGCGACGCCTTCCTCGCCGTGTCCCGCTCGCTCGACGTGCACCTCACCCAGGTGCGGGCCAAGCTCGGCCGCCCCCGGGTGCTGACCACCATCCGCGGCTTCGGCTACCGCTTCGGCGACTGAGCCGGTTCTCACGGCAGGCCCTGTTCATGCGCACTCGCGTCCTCACCGTGGTCCTGGCCTTCGCGGTCCTGGCCGTGGCCGGCTTCGCCGTCCCGCTGCTGGCCGTCACCGCCGCGCAGCGCACCCAGCAGCTCGTCGCGACGCGCACGGCCGACCTCGACCGTTTCGCCGGGCTGGCCGAGCAGGCCGCCGAGAGCGACGACACCGGCGCGCTCACGGCCGACGTGCGCCGCTACACCGAGCTGTACGGCGAGGCCGTCGTGGTCGTCGACGCCCGCCGCGCCCCGGTGGTGCAGACGGGCGGCCTGCGCGCCACCGACCCGGCCGTCGCCCGGCTCGTCGACGCGGCGCTGCGCAACCAGCCCGTCTCGCCCGGAGGGACGCTGCGGCCCTGGTCCCGGGCCGACCGGCTGCTCGCCCGCCCCGTGGGCACGGGCACCAGGGTGTCCGGCGCTGTGGTGCTGCGGGTCTCGGTGCGGGCCGCCGCGGAGGACATCGCCCTGCGCTGGGCGCTCGTCCTGGCCGGCGCGGGCCTGTTCGCCGTGGCCTGTGTGCTGCTCGCCCGCCGGGCCACGCACTGGGTCGTACGGCCGCTGCACCGCCTCGACCGCGCGGTCGGCACGCTGGCCGCCGGCCTGCCGCCCGAGCACGCGCGGGCCGGCGGCCCGCCGGAGCTGCGCCAGCTGGCCACCGGCTTCAACCGCATGGCCGACGCGATCACCACCGCGCTGGAACAGCAGCGCCGGCTGGTCGCCGACACCTCGCACCAACTGCGCAACCCCCTGGCCGCCCTGCGACTGCGCATCGACTCGCTCCAGCCCCACCTGCGCACCTCGGCCACCCGCACCTACACCGGGGTGACGGCCGAACTCGAACGCATGGAGCACCTCCTCGACGACCTGCTCACCCTGGCGAACGCCGAGCACCGCGCCGGCGAACTGGCCGTCACGGACGCGCGGGAATCATGCTGCGACGCGACGGCGGTCGCCGCGGCCCAGGCCCGGCTGTGGCAGCCGGTGGCCGAACAGACCGGAGTCCACCTGGAGTTCGTCCCCGGCCCGGCCGTCCTCATGGCGTGTCCGGAGGGAGAGCTGGCCCAGGTGGCCGACATCCTCTTCGACAACGCGATCAAGTACGCGGGGAGCGGCGCCCGCGTGGAGGCACGCTGCTTCACCGAGGGCGCGGACGCGGTGTTCGAGGTACAGGACGACGGACCGGGTCTGGACACCGGCGAACTCCCCCGGGCGGGCACCCGCTTCTGGCGCTCGGAACGCCACCGCGAGGTACGCGGCAGCGGCCTCGGCCTGGCGATCGCCGAGCGACTGGTGGCCGGTCACGCCGGACACGTCGAGTTCACGGCGGCCGAACCGCACGGCCTGCGCGTCCGGGTCGTCCTCCCGAAGGGGCACACGGCATGACCGGCCCCACCCGCCCCACGACCCGCCGCACCGCCTTGCGCGCCGCCCTCGGCGCGGCGGGCACCGGCCTGCTCGCGGGTTCCGCGGCGGCGGACGCACGACACGCGGACAGCGGCCCGAGCGGAGATCTGCGGATCGCGACCGGCGAACCCGACGGGTTCTACGCGGCCTTCGGCCGACTGCTCGCGGCCCAGGTCACGGCCGCCTACCCCCGGCTGTCCTGCGAGGTGGTCCGCAGCGAGGGCAGCGTGGCCAACGTACGGCTGCTCCAGGCCCGCCGGGCCGAGGTGGCGCCGGCCCTGTCGGACATCGCGTGGGCGGCGTACGGCGGCGCCGCGCCGTTCGACCGCCGCGTCCCGCTGCGCGCGATCGGCAGGGTCTACGAGAACTACGTCCAGCTGGCCGTGCGCTCCGGTGCGCCCATCCACACAGTGGCCGACCTGGCGGGCCGCACCGTCTCGCTGGGCGCGCCCGCGTCCGGCGGTGCCGTGCTGGGCGACCGTCTGCTGCGCGTCGCGGGCCTGACCCCCGGCACCGACGTACAGGTCCGGCATCTGCTGATGCCGCAGGCGGCCCGAGCGCTGCGGGCCGGCGCGATCGACGCCCTGCTGGTCGCGGGGGGCGTCCCGCTCCCCGTACTGTCCGGGCTCGACGCCCGTCCCGGCATCCGCCTGCTGCCCCTGTCCGGCCTGCTGCCCCGGCTGCGCGCCGGTCTCGGCCCGGCAGGATCGGGTCTGGAGGCGGTGACGGTGCCGGCCGGGGCGTACGGGCGGAACCCCGAAGTCCGCACCATCGGCGTCGCCAACCTCCTGCTCTGCCGCCCCGACCTCCCTGTCCCCGTCGCCGCCGCCCTCACCCACGTCCTGGTCCGCCGGGCCGGCCGCCTCGTCCCCGCCGCGGCCCTGGGCACCCAGTTCCTCGACGCCCGCAGCCTGATCTCCACGGGCGCCGTCCCCCTGCATCCGGGGGCGGTCGCCGCCTATCGCGAACTGCACGGCTAGCAGCCCCTCTTGAGGTGACACGCGCGGCGGCGGGCTAGGATCCCGGCCATGGCGCTGACCATGAACGACGTGGACCGGTTCGAGGCAGCCAGGCCCCGCCTGGAGGCCATCGCCTACCGTCTCCTCGGTTCCGCGAGCGAGGCCGAGGACGCCGTGCAGGAGACCTTCCTGCGCTGGCAGGCCGCCGACGTCGACCGCATCGARGTCCCCGAGGCCTGGCTGACGAAGGTGCTCACCAACCTGTGCCTCAACCAGCTCACCTCGGCCCGCGCGCGGCGAGAGACCTATGTGGGCCAGTGGCTCCCCGAGCCGGTCCTCGCCGGGGACCCCATGCTGGGCCCGGCCGACACCGCCGAACAGCGGGAATCCGTCTCGTACGCGGTCCTCGCCCTGCTGGAGCGTCTTTCCCCGAACGAGCGGGCGGTGTACGTCCTGCGGGAGGCGTTCGACTACCCGCACCGGGAGATCGCCGCGATCCTCGACATCACCGAGGCCGCCAGCCAGCAGATCCTTCACCGCGCCAAGAAGCACGTCGCGGACGGCAAGGCCCGCACCGAGGTCGACGAGGCCGCCGCCCGGCGGATCGTCGACGAGTTCCTGGCGGCCGCCACCAGTGGCCGGACCGAGCCGCTCGTGCGGCTGCTCACCCAGGACGCCATCTCGGTCGGCGACGGCGGCGGGAAGGTCCCGGCGCGCGCCAAGGCGTTCGAGGGTGCTCTCGCGGTCGCGAAGTTCCTGCGGGGCCTGTTCAAACCGGGCAAGGCCAAGCGCGCCCTGATCGGCGGCTCACCGGACATCTACGCCACGATCGCCAACGGCGACCCGGCCCTCGTCGTGGTCCTCGACGGCCGTGTCATCGGCATCACGTGCCTGGAGGTCACCGCCGAGGGCATCGCCGCTGTCCGCAGCCAGGTCAATCCCGACAAGCTCGAACGCGCGACCAGGCGGTGGGCGGCCACCGAGCACGGCGATCCCCTGCTCAGGGTCTTCTGATCCCGCCGACCATGATGTGACGTGCTTCACACCGTGTTCCTGTCAGGAAACGGCGGGCTGCCCGGTTCAGGGTGCGAGTCCCGCTCAAGACAGGAGCCCGGAAATGCAGCACCGCATCGTCGTCCTCGGAGCCGGATACACCGGAGCCATCGCCGCCGGCCGCCTCGCCAGGCGGCTGCGCCGTGAAGACGTCGCCATCACCCTCGTCAACGCCGAACCCGACTTCGTCGAGCGCGTCCGGATGCACCAGCTCGCGGCCGGCCAGGATCTCGAGCCCCGACCCCTCAGCGAGATGTTCGCGGGCACCGGCGTCGAACTGAAGCTCGCGAAGGTCACCGGCGTCGACGTCGACCGCAGGACCGTCGCCGTAGTCGACGCGAACGGCTCCGCGGCGCCGGAGACCGAGGAGCTGGAGTACGACACCCTCGTGTACGCCCTCGGGAGCGGCTGGAACGACAAGGGCGTCCCCGGCGCCGCCGAGCACGCCCACCAGATCGCCGGCCGCCCCGGCGCACTGCGGCTGCGCGAGCGCCTGGCCCGCCTGGACGCCGGAGAGTCCGTCGTCGTGGTCGGCGGCGGACTGACCGGCCTGGAGGCCGCGACCGAGATCGCCGAGGTCCGCACGGACCTCGACGTCGCCCTCGCCGCCCGCGGCGAGCTCGGCGACTGGCTCTCGCCCAAGGGCCGCCGGCATCTGCGGAAGGTCTTCGGCAAGCTCGCCATCACCGTCCACGAGCACGCCTCCGTCACCGGCGTCGAGGCCGACCACGTCACCACCGCCGACGGCGGGACGATCCCGGCCGCGGTCACCGTGTGGACCACCGGCTTCGCCGTCCACCCGATCGTGAAGGCCACCACCCTGGACGTCACCGACACCGGCCGGATCGTGGTCGACGGGACCATGCGCTCGGTCTCGCACCCGGACGTGTACGCCATCGGAGACGCGGCCCTGGCCATGGGCCCCGGCGACAAGCCGCTGCGGATGTCGTGCGCCTCCGGCACCCCCATGGCATGGCAGGCCGCCGACGCCATCGCGGCCCGCCTGACCGGCGGGAAGCTCCCGAACGCGCCGCTGCGCTACTTCAACCAGTGCATCTCGCTGGGCCGCAGGGAAGGGCTGATCCAGTACGTCACCGCCGACGACCGCGCCGTCCGGGCGGCCCTGACGGGCCGGCTCGCCGCCGTCTACAAGGAACTGATCTGCAAGAGCGCGGCCTGGGGCGTCGCCAACCCGACGCTCGGCCTGCCGACCCGCCGCCGCCACGTCGTACGGCAGCCGGCCCGCGCGGGCTCGCCGGCCGGGACAGCGGCCTGACTCGCACGGCGGCCATCCCGGTCCTTCCCTCAGCCCCGCATCCCGAACAGGAAACGCGTCACCCTCGCCCTGCGCACCAACAGCTCGTACACCGCAAGCGTCAGGGCGAGGGAGATCGTCACCAGTACCGCGTACCCACGAAGTAGGCGACGGCGACGACGATCGGCTGGTGGAGGACGTACAGCGGAAGTACGGCGGCGGCGAGGTACCCGTAGATGCGCTGACGCGCTGTCGGAGCCGTCGGACCCAGGGGCCCTGATGCTGTTGGCGGGGGCGCTCCCCATAGTGATCACTCCCGTCAGGGGTACTCCGTCCTCTGGGAGGAACCGAGAGAGGACGGCCATGGCGCGGATCACCGGGGAAACCGCTGACAGCGCTGTCGACATCCACTTCATCGGCAACGCCACCGTTCTGTTGCGCTACGGAGAGCTCACCCTGCTCACGGATCCCAATTTCCTGCACCGGGGGCAGTACGCCTACCTCGGGTACGGGCTGCTGAGCCGCCGCCTGACCGAGCCGGCTGTCGACATCCCGGAGCTCCCCCGCCTCGACGCCGTCGTCCTGTCGCATCTGCACGGGGACCACTGGGACCGCCGGGCTCGTCGGCACCTGGACCGCACAGTGCCGGTCCTGACCACTCCGCATGCCGCGCGCCGCCTGCGGACGGTGCACGGCTTTCACGGCACGGCGGGCCTCCGCACCTGGCAGGGGCTCACCCTCCAGCGCGGCGGCGTACAGGTCCGGGTCACGGCGCTGCCGGGCCGGCACGCCGGCCGGCGCGTGCTCCGCGGTCTGCTGCCGCCGGTCATGGGCAGCATGCTGGAGTTCGGTCCCGTGCGCGGACCGGCTCGGCTGCGCCTGTACGTCTCGGGCGACACACTGGTGTACGACGGTCTCGACGAGATCGCCCGGCGTTTCCCGTCCGCCGACCTGGCCGTCCTCCACTTGGGCGGTACCCGCCTCCCCGGCGGCTTTGTGGTGACCATGGACGGCGCACAGGGAGCGGAACTGGCCCGGCGCCTCGCCCCGCGGCTGATCCTGCCCGTCCACTACGAGGACTACACGGTGATGCGCTCGCCGCTCTCCGCGTTCCTCGCCGAGATCGACGCCGCCGGGCTCGGCGACCGGCTCGTCCACTGCCGCCACGGACAGCGTGCCCGGCTCACCACCGCCCCGGGGGCGACGCCCACGGTCCTCTGATCGACTCCCCACTTCCGGAAAGCGCCACATAAGTGCCACCGGATGTGTGCACGCGCCCTCGGCGACCGCAGTGACGGGGTGAGACCCAGGTGGCAGGGGTCCGATCCGGGTGGGAGCGTGAGAAGTCGGACGAACCCCGTCTGGCCGGACATCTCCGGCCGTCACCCGCCATGCAACGGAGGGCCCCATGTCGTTGGTCGAGAAACTGCTCGATGCCTACCCCGCCGAGACCGGAATGCCGCCCAAATTGCTGGGCGAGGCGGTCGACAAGCTGTACGAGTGCGCGGGTGTCTGTCTCACCTGCGCCGACGCGGCCGCCGCCGAGCAGGACCCGGAAAAGATCGTGCTGTCCATCAAGTGCGTGCGGCTCGACAACGACTGCGCCGACCTGTGCACGGTCGCCGCCCGGATCCTGGCCCGGCAGACGGGCTACGACGCGCCCACGACCATGGCGATCATCGACGCGACGCGCACCGTCCTGCGCGCGAGCGCGGACGCCGCCGAGGAGTTCAAGGGCACCCCGTACTTCGAGCTGTCCGCGAGGGCCTGCCGCGAGACGGAACGGCTGCTCGGCCGGCTGGTCGAGCAGATGGGCTCGAGCGAGGCGGGAAGGGAGTACCCCACCTCACCGCCCAGTGCCACGACCCCTGCCGGAGCGTCCATGAGCGGCGGAGCTCAGGCGCCGGAGCAGACGGACGTGTCCGAGGAGCGACTGCGCGAGATGAGCGTGGAGGAGCTGCGCGAGAAGGCCCGCGAGAAGGGACTCAGCGGGGTTCACGACATGCGCAAGGCCGAACTGATCGACGCGCTCAGCGGCAAGCGCGGCTCGTAAGCGCGCGAGTTCGAGGAGGAGGCTCCAGCGTCGGGCGCCGAGCTCAGCAGGGGCGTCCGGACGTGGGCCGCCCTGCCGCCCGGGCCTGCGGTGCCCGGGCGACATCTCAGGATCACGCGGACGCCCCTACTGGGACCGGTCACGCCCCGGTCGCGTCTCGATAACGGCCGGTCGCTGCTGGGCGGCCCTGACGCGGTCGACGTCGAGCTTGTCGGTGCGGTCGAAGCGGTAGACGCCGTTCTGCTCCTGGAAGACGTCGGTGAGCTGGGTGTAGCAGTAGCCGAACATGCCGGGGTCGTCCAGCAGGACGCCGACCAGGCCGGCGAAGCGCCGCTGCCACTCCTCCTCGGTGCGCGGGCGTTCCCCGTAGCCCCAGGAGGCGGTGTTGTCGTCACCCGTGGCGTCAGCGGCGTCCGGGTCCCACCAGATGCCGCCGAACTCGCTGATGAAGTAGGGCTGACCCCGATAGGGGAGCGAGAAGGGTTTGCTTGATCGACACGCCCGCGTGCTCTGCCACGTCCTTGAGGCGGACATCCCCCATGAAACGGGTCTTCTTAGCGGACGGCGGACGGCGGACGGCGGACGGCGGACGCGGGGAGACTACAACGTTGCCGCACAGGATTCCCGGGCGCGTTCAGCGAGACGGCGGTTCCACCACGCGGGACGTGCAACCGCGATCGCCCTCAGCCGGCGGTGTTCCGCATGCTGGGCGGCGGCGAGGAGAGGAACGAGCGGAAGGGCCAGCAGCGGCAGGCGCCGGGGAGCGGAGTCGTTCTCCAGGATCAGGGCGGCGACGGCCGCGGCACAGGAGAGATACAGGATCGGGTTGTAGTACGGCATGAGCCGTGGACCGAGTCCCTCGCAGTCCGTGAGCCACGGGATCCCCAGCCGGGTCCGCCTGTGCGGCCAGCCCGTCAGGTGGGCGGTCACCGCGGCGAGGCTGACGCTGTTGAGCACGGTGAACGCGCGATCGTAGGCGGCCGGCCGGTTGCCCGCCGCATGCCAGGCCGTTCCCGTACCGATGGCCCACGCGGTCGCCGCGGGGACGGGGCCGAGAAAGGACGCGAAGGGCATCCCGACTCCCGCGGCCAGTTCGAAGAAGACGTGTCCGGCCGTGGCGACTGTGGTGACTCTCGTCAAGGGCCGACGTCGTCGTGCCGCCTGGTGCATGCCCGCACCTGCTTCCTCCTGGCTGTTCCCCTTCTTCCCTCCCGGTTTCCCCGGACTCGTCTTCCCTCACCGTGCGGGGGAAGCCGGTACGTCCGCCCCCGCGCTGAGCACCGGAGGCATTCGGCCGGTCGGATCCCGGTTCACCACGCCGAGAAAGGCCCCTGGGACGGCGTGAACGTACAGAGGCGTTTATCGGTTGGCCGCGAGATTCCTGTCGATCCTCTCGTGGAGCGCGATTCCGAGGGAAACGGACACGTTGAGAGACTCGGTCTGGCTCATCATGGGGATGGAAACCGAGGCGGAAGACGCTTCCTCGAACAGGTCGGAGGGCCCGCCCTTTTCGCTGCCGAACAGCAAGGCCAGCCGGTCCGGATTGTTCCCGAGTTCCTTCACGGAAATATCGCCGTCCGCCTTGAGCGTCATCAGTGGCATACCGCTGTCCCGAATGAAGGCGATGGCCTCCTCGCGGCCGGAGAGAACGACGGGAAGGGAGAAGACGTAACCTCGGCTGGCCCTTTGCAGACGCCGGTCCGCGATGCTGGTGATATCACTGTCGACCAGGATGATCCCCGACACTCCGAGCGCGAGCGACGTTCGTACTATCGCGCCGATGTTCCCGACGATCTTCACCCCGTCGAGAACGACGACGTCCCCGCTCCGGCTTGCGATATCGCTGAACCTGGCCGGGCGGGGGAGGCGGGCGATGCCGAACGTCTTGGCCTTCCGCTCCCCCTTGAACAACTGGTTGACGATCGAGGAGTCGATGAGGCGGACCGGTATGTTCTGCCGCCTGCACTCATCCAGCAACTCAGTTGGAAAAGGACTGCTGTCGCTGCCGTAGACCTCGATGAACTCCACCCCGGCCGCGATGCTGTGCATGAGGGGCTCGACGTCCTCGATCAACGTCGTCTTTATGCTGGATCGCGAAGGCTTGGTGACATCGATGATCCGCTGCACCGCGGGATCGGACGGATTTGCGATGGTGTCCAACTCAGTCATGGTCGTCCTACCGGCTGCTGTGTTCAGTGACGTGACGCGATTCCTGGGGTGCGACGCCCTGCGTGACGATGGCGGATGGCTGCCCTGACCGGGCAATCACAAACGCAAGGGGAAGTCGTCGCTAGCTGGCAAGGCTCCCCGTTCTTCCCCGTCCGAGGCCCGCGCGGTCGATCCCCGCGCATGAGGTATTCGCCCTGATCATACATTTCTGGGCTGCGCCGAGCCAATCTGCTGGTGTCGTACTCGCAGGATCGCCTACGGGTGGAAGCCCGCCTCGCCCTCGACGCGGACGCCCGTCTCCTCCCCGGGGCGGACCCGAATCGGGCCCGCCACACGGATGCCGATGGGTGTGTCGTGGCCGTCGACAGCCACGGTGACCATGGCGTCGTGGCCGTAGTACGAGACGTCGGTGACCGTCCCTCGGACCACGCCGACGGAGTCCTCGTCGGTGAGGCGGAGTTGTTCCGGACGGAGCAGGACCGTGCCGGCGCGGAGGCCGCCGGGCGGGGCGGCGAGGGTCACCGTGCCCAGGGCGGTCCGGGCGGTGTTGTCGGCGCCGACGGTGCCGGGGAGCAGGACGGCGTCGCCTACGAAGCCGGCGATCCAGGGATCCGCCGGGCGCCGGTAGAGGTCCTGCGGAGTGGCGCACTGGGCGACCCGGCCGTCCCGTACGACGGCGACGAGGTCGGCGGTGGACAGGGCCTCCTGCTGGTCGTGGGTGACGAGCACGGCCGTGGCGCCGGTCGCCCGCAGCGCGGAGCGTACGTCCGCCCGTACTCCCGCCCGCAGTGCGCTGTCGAGGGCGTTGAACGGCTCGTCGAGCAGGACGAGTTGAGGTCGTGGGGCGAGCGCGCGGGCCAGGGCGACGCGCTGTTGCTGGCCGCCGGACAGCTCGTGGGGCATGCGGTCGCCATATCCGGTGAGGCCGACCAGTTCGAGCATCTCGTCCTTGGTGCGCCGCCGTTCGCAGCGGTCGGCACCGGTCAGGCCGAAGGCGACGTTGCGGGCCACGCTCAAGTGCGGGAAGAGGGCGCCCTCCTGGGGCACGATGCCGATGCGGCGGCGCTCCGGCGGGACGTGGACGCCGGGCCCGTTCAGCAGGCGGCCCCCCAGCCGGACGGTGCCGGTGTCGGCGCGCAGGAACCCGGCGACGATCCGCAGCATGGTGGTCTTGCCGCAGCCGGAGGGGCCGAGGACCGCCGCCAACGTGCCTGAGGGGACGATGAGTTCGAGTCCTCGCAGGATCAACTCCCCCTCTTCGTAGGACTTGGTGAGCCCTTCGACATGCAGTTCGTTCATGTCCGGTGCCTGCCTAGGAGGTACGAGGGGACGGCGGCCAGCAGGATCAGCGCGGCTGCGTACGGGGCGGCGGCCGCGAAGGAGCCGGCGCCGGTCTCGGTCCACAGCCGGGTGGCGAGTGTGTCCATGCCGGTGGGACGCAACAGCAGGGTCGCCGGCAGTTCCTTCATGCAGACCACGAAGGTGAGCGCGGCCCCGGCGGCCACACCGGGGGCGGCCAACGGCACGGTGACCTCGCGCAGCACCTGCCACGGCCGTCGCCCGAGTGAGCGGGCCACGTCCTCCAGGACGGGCTGCGCCTGGAGGACGGCCGCGCGGGTGGCGGCCACCGCCACCGGCAGGAACAGCACGGCGTAGGCACAGATGAGCAGCGGGAGTTGCTGGTACAGCGGGTAGGCGTAGCGCACGGCGAAGAACACCAGGGCGAGCGCGACCGTGATGCCGGGCAGCGCGTGCCCCGCGTACGCCGCCTGTTCCAGCAGACGGGCGCCGCGGCCCCGGTGCCGGGCGGCGATCACCCCGACCGGCAGGGCGAGGACGGTGGTGAGGCCGGCGCCCGCCGCCGCGACTGCGAACGTCGCCCAGGCCGTCTCCGCGAGCCCGCCGAGGTCCCGGCCGGCCGAGCTGCCGACGGCCAGCCAGTACCCGAGGGTGCCCAGCGGGAAGGCGACGGCCACGGCCGCCACCGCCCCGCACCACAGCAGGGCGAGCGGACGCCACCGGCCGAGGGTGACCGGGAGAGCCGGGCGGGCGGTGCCCGTTCCGGTCCTGGCGTGCCCGGCGCGTCCTCGCGTGCGGGCCTCGGCGGCCACCAGGACGACGGTCATCACGACCAGCACGACGCTGAGGGCGGCGGCAGGGGTCCGGTCGAAGGAGGCGCGGTACGAGGTGTGGATGGCCCGGGTGAAGGTGTCGTACCGCATCAGGGACACCGCGCCGAAGTCGGAGAGCACGTACAGCGCGACGAGCAGCGCTCCGCCCGCGGCCGCCGGTCGCAGCTGCGGGAGCGTGACCCTGACGAACGTCCGCAGCGGTCCGTGCCCCAGGGAGCGCGCCACCTCCTCCTGCGCCGGGTCGATGCCCCGCAGGGCGGCGGCGACCGGCAGATGGACGTACGGGAAGCTGACCAGTGTCAGCGCGAGGGCGGCGCCGCCGAACCCGGCGAGGTCCGGCTCGGCCGACAGCCAGGCGAACGCGGCCACATAGCTGGGCACGGCCAGCGGCAGCGTGGCCAGCACCGACCAGGCGCGGGCTCCGGGCAGTGCGGTGCGCACGGTCAGCCAGGCCAGCGAGATCCCCAGGACGAGGCAGGCCGCCACGACCACGACGGTCAGGCCCAGGCTGCGGCCGAGGAGTTCCAGGGTGCGTTCGTCGGAGACGACGTCCCAGGCGAAGGCCGGGCCGCGTTCCAGGGCGCGGACGGCGAGGTAGCCCAGGGGCAGCAGGGCGAAGAGGGCGGCCACGCAGGCGGGGACGAGCAGGACCAGGGGTGGCCTGCGGCCGGCCGTACGCGCTCTTCGCGGCATACGGGAGGGCGTACGCGTCCGTCGGGACGTGGACGGCGAGGTGGGCACGGCGGGTCAGACCAGTCCGACGTCCTGGAGCATGGCCAGCGTCTCCTGGAGGGATGCCAGCTTGCCGAGGTCGATGTCGGGGGACTCGAGCGACTCGAACGCGGGCAGCTCCTCCACGCTGCTGGTGACGCCCGCGGCCAGCGGGTACTCCTTCGTCCTGTCCGCGAAGTAGGTCTGCGCCTCCTTCGACAGCAGGTAGTCCACGGCCTTCTGGGCGGTCTCGCTCTGTCCGCTCTCCTTGAGGATTCCCGCGCCTGCGACGTTGACGAGCGCGCCGGGGTCCTCGCCGGGCAGGAAGTGCAGCTTGGAGTTGACCTTGTCCTCGCCCTTCTCGGCGACGCGCTCGTACCAGTAGTAGTGGTTGACCAGGCCGAGGGAGACCTCGCCGGCTTCGACGGCGTCCAGGGTGGCGAGGTTGTGGGCGTACGTCCTGGCGCCGTTCGCCTTGAGCTCCTGGAGCCACTCGCGGGTGGCGTCGTCGCCCTTCAGGACGCGCATACCGGTGACGAAGGCCTGGAAGGAGGCGTTGGTCGGCGCGAAACCGACCTTGCCCTTCCACTCCGGCTTGACGACGTCGAAGACACTGTCCGGAACCTCGTCCTCGCCGACCTGGTCCGGGTTGTACGCGATGACACGGACGCGTCCCGAGAGGCCGACCCAGTCACCGCCGGAGCCGCGGTACGCCTCGTCGACCTGGTCGAGGGTGGCCGAAGGCAGCTTCCGCAGCATGCCCTCCTTGGACAGGGCGCCCAGAGCTCCGGCGTCCTGGGAGAAGAACAGCCCGGCCTTGGTGCGGTCGCCCTCCTCCAGGATCTGGGCGGCGAGCTCCGCGCTGTCGCCGTACCGCACCTCGACCTCGGCGCCGACGGCCTTCTCCAGCTTGTCCAGAAGTGGCTTGACGAGCTTCTCGTTGCGGCCGGAGTAGATGACGAGGGAGGAGGCGTCGCCCTCGCCCCCGCTGTCCTTGTCGCCGGAGCCGCACGCCGCGAGGGCGGGGAGCAGCACAGTGGCCGTGACCAGTGCGGTCATCCGGCGAACCGAGGGGCGTCGCATGGTGTGTGTGCCTTCCTGCAGGACTCGCCTGTACGCCGCCGGTCACCTCGGGTGGGGAGCGGGAGACGAAGTGATCCTGTGGCTTCGCTGTGGCTTGATTATGACCCTGTTATGAATAAGGTAAAGCTAACCTAAACGTCAAGGGCTCCGTGCTGAGCGGACATTGCCGCGGAAAGGGCGCGCCCCGTGCTTCACCCCTCCAAAACCCTCCCGGCCTCGCCCCCCGCGCTCTCCTCCGTTCCGGCTCCCCCCGCACGAGGCGCGCTGCGGCTGCCCGCCGTCCCGGTCTCGCCTCCGGTTCCTTCGGGGCCTCCGGTGCCTTCGGGGCCTTCGGTGCCTTCGGTCTCACCGCCATGGCCGAACGGCGYGCCGTTCGCGCGCGGACTCGTGGCGTACGGCGACCGGGTCGCGCTCATCACGCGGGAGGGAGAGCTGTCGTACCGCGAGCTGGCCGGGCGGGTGGCCGACACCGCCGAACGCCTCGGATCCGTGCGGCGGTTGGTGCTGCTGGCCGGGGCCAACCGCGTCGACGCGCTCGTCACGTATCTGGCCGCCCTGTCCGCCGGACACCCCGTCCTGCTCGTCCCCGGTGACAGCGAGAGCACGATCCGCTCGCTGACCGAGGCGTACGCGCCCGACGTCGTGGCCCGCCCGGAGGCCGATGGGACATGGACCCTCGCCGAAAGACACCGCACCGGCGTCCACACCCTCCACCCGGACCTCGCCCTGCTGCTGAGCACCTCCGGCTCCACCGGCTCGCCCAAGCTGGTGCGGCTCTCCCACGAGAACCTCCAGGCCAACGCCGAGTCCATCGCCACGTACCTCGGCATCGACGACACCGACCGGGCGGCCACCACGCTGCCCATGCACTACTGCTACGGCCTGTCCGTCATCCACAGCCATCTGCTGCGCGGCGCCGGGCTGATCCTCACCGAGCGGTCGGTGTCCGAGGCGGCCTTCTGGGACGAGTTCCGCGCCGGGCGCGGCACCTCGCTGGCGGGCGTGCCGTACACCTTCGACCTGCTCGACCGGATCGGCTTCGAGGACATGGAGCTGCCGCACCTGCGCCGCGTCACCCAGGCAGGGGGCCGGCTCGCCCCCGAACGCGTCGCCAGGTACGCCGAGTCGGGGCGCCGCTCGGGCTGGCAGCTGTTCGTGATGTACGGCCAGACCGAGGCCACGGCCCGCATGGCCTACCTCCCGCCGCAGCTCGCCGCGGAGCGCCCCGAGGCCGTCGGCGTACCGATACCCGGCGGCTCGTTCCGGCTGCTGCCGACCGACGGCCACGGTCCGGACGTCGGCGAACTGCTCTACTCGGGACCGAACGTGATGCTCGGTTACGCCGAGAGCCCGGCCGACCTCGCCCTCGGCCGGACCGTGGAGGAACTGCACACCGGGGACCTGGCCCGGCGCGCGCCCGACGGGCTGTACGAGATCGTGGGCCGCCGTAGCCGCTTCGCGAAGATCCTGGGGCTGCGGATCGACCCGCAGCGCGTCGAGTCGCTGCTGGAGGAGCACGGGATCACCGCGTACTGCGCGGGCGACGGGGAGGCGCTCGCGGTGGCCGCGCTCGGGCATGCCGAGGAACAGGCACGGATCCGGCGGCTGGTCGCGGAGGAGTGCGGGATCCCGCCTCGCGCGGTACGGGTCCGCGTCCTCGACCGACTCCCCCACCTGGCCACGGGCAAGCCCGACTACGAGGCGGTACGGCGGTTGACGCGCCCCGCCCAGGAGGCACCACCCGGCCCCGGCCAGGATCTCCTCGATCTCTACGCGGAGATCCTCGACCACGCCGACGTCACCGAAGACAGCAGCTTCGTCAGCCTGGGCGGTGACTCACTGTCCTACGTCGAGATGTCGCTGCGCCTTGAGGATTCCCTGGGCCGCCTGCCCACCGACTGGCACAGGAGAACGATCCGCGAGCTGCGGGCCATGGCGGCACCCGCATCGGAGCGAACGGAAGGGCAGAAGGAGCGGCCCGAGCCGCGACGGGCCCGCCCGGCGCCGGGACTGCGCGGGGCGCTGCGCTCCTGGACCACCCCGGAGTCCTGGCGGACCCGCCGCACTCTGGAGACCGGCATCGCCCTGCGCGCCGTCGGGATCGTCCTCATCGTCGGCTCGCACGTCCAGGTCTTCGAGATCAAGGGCTTCGCCCACATCCTCATCTGTGTCGCCGGGTACAACTTCGCCCGCTTCCAGCTGACCGGCACCGAACGCCGCGAACGTCTGCGGCACATGGGGCGCAGCATCGCCCGCATCGCGGTACCGAGCATGGTGTGGATCACCGGCGCGGTGCTCCTGACCGACTTCTACGACCCGGCCAACGCGGTGCTGCTCAACAGCCTGCTCGACCAGGGGAACGACCGGTTCGACTGGGCCTACTGGTTCGTGGAGGCTTTGGTCTACTTCCTCGTCGTCCTCGCCGCCCTCATGGCCGTGCCGCTGCTGGACCGGCTGGAGCGGCGGTACACGTTCGGCGTGCCGCTGGCGCTCACGGCCGTCGGCCTGATCGGCCGCTACGACCTGCTGGGCCTGGCGTCCGCGCGTCCGCAGCTGAGCCCCACGGTGGTCTTCTGGCTGTTCACCCTGGGGTGGGCGGCGGCGCGGGCCGAAACCGTACGTCGACGCGTGCTGCTGACGGCGTTGCTGCTGCTCACCCTGCCCGGCCTGTTCCAGGACCAGCCCCTGCGCACGACCCTCGTGATCGCCGGCCTGGCGCTGCTGATCTGGGTACCGGCCCTGCCCAGCCTCAGCCCGCTCAACGCACTCGCCGGCGTCCTGGCGAGCGGTTCCCTCTACATCTACCTGACGCACTACCAGGTCTACCCCTACCTCCAGGAGGACTTCCCGCTCACCGCCCTGTTCGCCTCCCTCGCCGTCGGCATCGGCTACGCGGCGGTCGTGACCCGGGTGACGCGGAGGGTCCGGTGGCTGTGACCGCAGCCGTTCGCCGGCCGCAGTCGTACACCGACGCCCCCGCCCGGCTCGAACCCACCGTCCTGATCGCCGCCGACGGCTACCTCTTCAAGGGCACCGCGCACGACCGCCGCGAGGCCGCACTCGAACTCGCCCAGGCCCCGCCCGGACGGAGCCGTCTGCCGGAGGAGTGAGCCGATCCGCGCCGGGTCCGGCTCGCCGGGGGCGGAGTCGAGGTGGTCACACACCTGGCCGGATGCTGCCCTGGAAGACCGAGGTGAACGCGTCGCCCTTCAGCCGCATCAGGGGCTTGCAGGCGATGACCAGCACGGCCACTGCCACCGTGGAGGCGATCAGCGCGCCAGCCAGGGCTCCCACCGGCAGATCGTCGGTTACAGGTCCGCCGGAGGACCGCGCCACGTCGGAAGGCCCCCTGACGTCGACCGCCGACAGCGGCCGACGGCGCGGCGGTCAGCTCGAGAACGGGTTCAGCTTGCGGTCGCGTCCTTGGTCAGCGCGTCCATGAGGAGGTCGACGAGTCGACGGGCCTGCTCTTCGGTGCCGTGCTGCACGGAATAGGCGATGCCCCCCATGAGGAGCAGGACCTCGTCGGAGGTGACGTCGGTTCGCAGGCTGCCGTCCCGGCCGCCGGCCTCGAGGAGAGAGGCGACGGCGTCGGTGAGCAGTGCACGGCTGTCGGCGTACGGGTCGACTCCGGAGGCGATGACCGCGTTGAGTGCTGCGGACATACCGCTCTTGGCCGTGGCGTAGTCGATGAAGTGCTCCATCCACATCCGGGTGGCCTCGGCGGCCGGGTGCCGGGCGAGCAGGTCGGCTGCCTTCTCGCACACGCGGGTGAGCTGGTGCCGGTAGGCGGCGTCGATGAGGGCTTCTCGGGTCGGGAAGTGCCGGTAGAGCGTGCCGACACCGACGCCCGCCTGCTTGGCGATGGCGGCCGGCGCGGTGTCCAGCCCCTGCTCGGCGAAGACCTGAGCGGCGACCTCCAGCAGACGTGCCCGATTCTGCAGCGCATCGCTCCTGGTCCGGCGGGGGGCGGCGGGCATGCGGGTCCCTTCGGTGCCTCTCTCCGATTGCATTCCGGAATGCGTTCCGTTTAACTAACCGGAACGCATTCCGGTAACACTCTACTCCGGGAGACTCCCATGCCCACCCCCTCCGACAGGGCCGTACGCCACTGGTTCGTCACCGGAGCCTCCGGCGGCCTGGGCCGGCACCTCACCGAGCACGCCCTTCGGCGTGGCGACCGCGTCACGGCCACGGTCCGTCGCCCCGCAGCTCTGGAAGACCTGCGCGAGACGTACGGCGACCGGCTGACCGTCGAGATCCTCGATCTCACCCGGCCTGCCGACGTCGACGAGGTGGTCGGCAGGACTCTCCGGTCCGGACCGGTGGACATCGTGGTCAACAACGCCGGATACGCAGTCGTGGGCGCCGCCGAGGAGATGACCGTCGAACAGGTCCGCGACCAGATCGAGGTCCTCCTGCTCGCTCCGATGCTGATCACTCGGGCCTTCCTGAAGCCGATGCGTGAGCAGGGCGGAGGCCGGATCATCCAGATCTCCAGCATGGGCGGCCAGATCGGCGCCCCCACACACAGCTCCTATCACGCGGGCAAGTGGGGGCTGGAAGGCTTCACCGAGAGCGTCAGCCGCGAAGTCTCCGACTTCAACATCCACCTCACTCTGGTCGAGCCCGGCGCCACCCGCACCGGCTTCGCATCGGCCCTGCGCTACACCACCGAGACGGCCGCCTACCGCCACAACGCCGTCGGGCGGACGAGGCGTTACCTGGAGACCGCCGACGACAGCGTCTTCACCGGCGACCCGGCCAAGCTCGCCGCCGCCGTCTACGACACCACCCGCCACCCCAACCCGCCCCTGCGCCTCGCTCTCGGTTCCGACACCTACGACGCCATCCACACCGCACTCACCGAACGTCTCACCGCACTCGAAACCCAAAAGGACCTTGCGGCATCTGTCGCCTTCAACCGCTGACTCGACCCACCGACACGACAAGAAAGGCAGGCCTGCCGGCCCGCCGCCTTCCCGTCAGTCCAGTTCCGTCTCCAGCCACCGCAGGACGTCGGCCGTCACGGGGTCGGCGATGTCGGCGAACTCCGTATGGAAGAAGACCCATTGCTCACCGCGGTCGCGGTAGGCCGTCAGACCGGCACGCCGGCCGTCGACCAGGATCTCGTACCGGTGACGGGCGTCCACCCGCTCGACCACCGGAGCGGCGGAAGAGAGGGAGGAGGAAGGGGAGGAAGGGGAGAAAGACTCGGTCATGATGTGCCCTTCGCGGGAGGTCAGCGGCGCGGGGGGTTCCTGCGCGGGGTGATGACGGCGTTCGGCAGGGCCGGTGCGGGAAGACGGCCCCCCGGATAGCCCTCGACGGCGCCGAACCGGTCCGAGGACGCCTCCCAGTCGTCCCGGGCCCTGACGATGTCCTGGTGGCTGCGGCCGATGAAGTTCCACCACATGACGATCTCCTCCTCGAAGGGGGGACCACCGAGAAGGATCACCCGGGCCGGGCTGTCCGACTCGTTCACCACCGTCAGGGCGTCGGCGCCACAGGGGACATAGCCGAGTTCGGCCGGGCGCAGCACGGTGTCGGTCAGGCGGACGTCCCCGCTGTCCACGAGCAGGCCGTGCTCGAAGGCGGTGTCGACGGCGAGGGTGAGCACGGCATGCGGGTCGAGGGTGATCTCGGCGCCGACCAGGGGTGTGAAGGTCCGCACCGGGGACACGCTGCCGGCGAGCGAGCCCAGGAAGACCCGGATCTCGGCCCCGTCGGTCCGCACGGGTTCGGGAACGTGGTGCTGGAAGTCCCGGTCGGCGTTCCGGTGCTCCTCGGGCAGCGCCACCCACAGCTGGACGCCGTGGAGGACGGTGGTGCTCGGCGTGGAGACCTCCGAATGGGCGATCCCGTACCCGCCCGTCATGAGGTTCATCTCGCCGGGCCGGATCAGCGCGACGGTGCCCAGGCTGTCGCGGTGCTCGACCTCCCCGCTGAACAGCCAGCTCACCGTCTGGAGCCCGGTGTGCGGATGCGGCGCGACGTCCATGCCGCCGGCCGTGGGGACGTCGGTCGGGCCGTAGTGGTCCGCGAAGCACCAGGCACCGATCAGCGTCCGGCTCCGCTGGGGCAGCGTCCGCCGCACGCGCATGGCACGCGGACCGCCCAGGGGCACCTCCCGCGCCGACAGCACCTCGACCCGGGGAGCTCCGGCCGCCCGCCCGTCATCGACCAGGGCTCCGCACCTCAGCTCCGCAGGCTCGGTTTCCACATTGCTCACCGCGACCACCCTCCACCCACTCTAGTTGTTACATCAACTATCATGCCACGAGAGCAGACCGACAGCCATACGCATCCGACGTGCGGACCGGCCTCGAACCCCTGAAGGAGCCCCACAGTGAGCAATCCGCCGCCCGGATCCGCGCCGCGGAGGATCTTCCTGGACAAGCAGAGCCCCAAGGCCTTTCACGCCCTCCGGCAGACGTCGGAGGCGGTCCGCACCGTGGCCGCCGAGGCGGGAGTCGACCGCACGACCGTGGAGTTGATCAACCTCCGGGTGTCACAGATCAACGGCTGCGCCTACTGCCTGGATCTGCACACCAAGGCGGCCCTGCGCGGGGGTGAGTCCGCTCAGCGGCTGGGAGTGCTGACGGCCTGGCAGGACACCGACCTGTTCACCCGCACGGAGCGCGCGGCGCTCGCACTCGCCGAGGCGACGATCGACCCGGCGAACGCCGAGGCGCAGGCCTCCGCCTACGAAGCCGCGCGGCAGGTCCTCACCGACGACCAGATCTCCGCCGCGGCCTGGGTGGCGATCACCATCAACGCGTTCAACCAGGTCTCGATCATGAGCAAGCATCCGGTGCCGGCGCCCCGCGAGGCGTAGGCACTGCGTGATCGGCCGAGCGGTGACGGGCGGAGGCACTCAGTGACCGTCGAGCGGTGACGGCCGGCCGCCGGTGGCCCGTACTCGGCCTGCGCGGTACTCCCGAGCCAGGCATCACGCCTCCCCCGTCGGGCGTCCCGCTCGGTCAGGACACACTCTCGTCCAGCTTGCGCACGACGCGCTCGGAGATGTCGGCCAGCACCCGCAGTTCCGCCGGCGTGACATGGTCGAGGAACAGTTCCCGCACCGCCTCGACATGGAGCGGGGCAGCGGCCTCGATCGCCGCGCGCCCCGCCTCCGTGATCACCACGAAGGCGCCGCGGCCGTCGTCGGGGCACTCCTCCCGCACGACGAGCCCCCGCCCGGCCATCCGGGCGATGTGATGGGACATCCTGCTCTTCTCCCACTCCAGCGCACGGGCCAGATCCTGATAGCGCTGCCGCCCCTCCGGGACATCCGTCAGATTGACCAGCACAGCGAAGTCGGCAGCCGACAGCTTCGACTCCGCCTGGATCAACCGCGACAAGCGGCCCCAGAGCTTCTCGTGCAAACGGACAAAACTCCGCCACGCGTGCTGTTCTTCCGGCGTCAGCCACCGCACCGTCTCACCCATGGGGAAAGTGTAAACATGGTTGACATCTCATCGAACTGCGACGAGCCGCCGCCCACGGGCCGGCCGGGCCCATTCAGTCCACCTGGAACTGCGAGCCGTTCTCGGCCAGCCAGGCATCGAAGCTCCTGAGCGCCGGGTTCAGCTCCCGCAGCCGGTTCAGGTCGCGGGCGCCGGTGAACTCCCGGTCGAAGTCGCCGTAGTACTGGAACATGTTGCCGATCTCCTCGGCCGCCGGGATCTCGAGCGAACGGAAGACGTCGTAGGGCACGGACTGGAAGCGCACCGGCTCGCCGATCGCGGCGCCCAGCTTCTCCGCGTACCGGGTACCCGTGAGGTGGTCGCCGGCCAGGCCGACGGTCCGGCCGATGTACCGCTCGCCGCCCCTGAGGAGGGCGAAGGCCGTCCGGCCGATGTCCGCCACGTCCACCCCCGCCAGGAGTTTGCCGTCTTCCAGCGGCAAGGTCAGCGTCAGCACGCCGTCCTCGCCGCGTCGGGGGGCCAGCGCCTGCAGGAAGCCCTGGAAGAAGAAGGTGGTGTTCAGGAAGGTGGTCGGCACCCCGGCTTCCGTGAACAGTTGGTTGCCCTCGCCCTTGGCGTCGAAGTGGGGCACGTTGTACTTCCCCTGGAGGACGGGCATCCGGCCGTCCTCCAGCGACAGCAGATCGCGGGAGGAGTCAGTTGACGCATCAACCGCAATCCTCACACCGAGACAGTTGATGCGTCAACCTGTGGGAAGGCGTGGGTACGGGCCCCGGCGCGACCTGCGCGCCGGGGCCCGGGTGCCGGGTCAGCCGATGTGATCGGTCCATCCGACCTTGAGG